>CABWYN010000005.1 GCA_902509675.1 uncultured Bacteroidota bacterium
TGTAGGTTTTATAACTCAGGAAATTATTTTAAACGGACAAAAGAATTTAAATATTACCTTAGAAGAAGACTTGTTTGGTTTAGAAGAAGTAACTATTGTTGCATACGGTCAACAAAAGAAAGAAAGTGTTATCGCGGCTGTTACTTCGGTTGATCCAACAGAACTAAGAGTGCCAACAAGTAATCTGACTACATCACTTGCTGGAAGGGTAGCCGGCTTAATATCATATCAAAGGAGTGGAGAGCCTGGAAGGGATAATGCTGAGTTTTTTATTAGAGGTGTTAGTACTTTTGGCTATGCTAGATCTCCTTTAATTTTAATTGACGGAATTGAAACTACCTCAACTGATCTTGCCAGACTTCAGCCTGATGACATAGCCAGTTTTTCGATAATGAAGGATGCTACAGCCACCGCTTTGTATGGTGCAAGAGGAGCAAATGGAGTTATAATGGTTACAACAAAAGAAGGTAAGCAGGGAAAAGTAAAGTTAAATATTAGATATGAAAAAGCATATACCAGTGCTACTAGAAAAGTATCAATTGCTGACCCTATAACCTATATGAGGCTTCATAATGAAGCGCTTGCAACAAGAGACCCTCTGGGAGGGAGAATATATTCGTTAGAAAAAATTCTAATTTCACAGGATCCAAACCGAAATAAAATGGCATACCCAACTATTAATTGGTTTGATGAGCTTTTAGAAGACTACACTTTAAATAGTAGATTTAACTTTAATGTCAGTGGGGGCGGGAAAATAGCCAGATATTATTTAGCCGCAACGGTGAATACAGACAACGGAAACTTAAAAATTGAGCCCCAAAATAACTTTAATAATAATATAAATTTTAACAGAATATCTCTTAGATCTAATGTTAATATAAATCTAACCCCGACAACAGAAGTTGCTGTTAGATTTAATGGGAATTTTGACGATTATAATGGTCCTCTAAACGGGGGTGAAGAAATTTATAAACAGGCAATGCAAACAAACCCTGTTTTGTATCCAAAATATTATGAGCCTGATGCCAATTACTTTAACTCAACACATATTTTATTTGGTAATTACGGTCAATTTGGAGATTATCTGAACCCTTACGCAAATATGGTAAGAGGATATAAAGATGAAAGTTATAATAATGTATTGGCTACAGTTGAGATAAAACAAAATCTGGACTTTTTAACCAAAGGACTTAAAGCCAGGGCTCTTATTAATACATCAAGATACTCATTTTATAACCTTGAAAGAAAATACAATCCTTTTTATTACACTTTAGCCAATTATGATTTTCAAAGTGATATATATTCCTTAATTGCTTTAAATCCAAATCAAGGAACCGAGTATCTAGAATATAATGAAGGAGCTAAAACCATATCTAACTCAGTCTATTTTGAGGGATCTCTTAACTACAATAAGATATTTAACGAAAAACATAATGTTTCAGGAATGTTGGTTGGGATTTTAAGAGAGTTAAAATATGCTAATAACGGAAATCTTCAAACCTCCTTACCCTACAGAAATCTTGGACTTTCTGGAAGATTTACATACGCGTTAGACAGCAAATATTTTGCTGAATTTAATTTTGGATTAAACGGATCTGAAAGATTTGCTAAAAGCGAAAGGTTTGGATTCTTCCCTTCATTTGGTTTTGGCTGGTATATGTCAAATGAAAATTTTATGAAAAAATATGAAAATACCATCACAAAGCTAAAATTTAAGGGGACATATGGTTTAGTAGGAAATGATCAAATTGGTAGTGCATCAGATAGATTTTTCTACATTTCCCAAGTAAATCTGAATGATGGCTCAATGGGCTCAATGTTTGGCCAAGAGTTCAGTAACTATTTAAACGGAATCAGTATTGATAGATATGCAAATGATCAAATCACTTGGGAAAAAGCTAGAATGATGAATGTTGGATTTGAATTGGGTTTGTTTGGAATGATAGATCTTCAAGCTGACTATTTTACAGAGTATCGATCGAATATTTTAATGGATAGAGCCCAGACACCATCAACGCTAGGATTGCAAGCACCCATAAGAGCTAATGTTGGTGAAGCCTCCTCAAAAGGATTTGAATTCACAATTGATTATAAGCAAGATTTTAGAAATGATTTTTTTCTTTCTGCCAGAGCTAACTTTTCTTATGCAACAAGTAAATTTGAAGTTTACGATGAATTAGATTATGTCTCTGCAGGATTACCCTGGAGATCAAGAATAGGTCTAAATTTATCACAACCTTATGGTTATATAGCTGAAAGATTGTTTATTGATGATGCTGATATTGCAAACTCACCTCTTCAAACTTTTGGAGAATATATGCCTGGAGACATTAAATATAAAGACATAAATAATGATGGAATTATTGATATAAACGACGAAGTTCCAATTGGATACCCAACTACACCAGAGATAATTTATGGATTTGGTGTTTCGAGCAGCTATAAAAATTTTGATCTTTCATTTTTCTTTCAAGGCTCTGCCAGATCATCTTTTTTTATAGATGCATACAGAACATCTCCTTTTATTGACACCAGCGGAAGTGCAATTGGAAACAATGCCCTATTAACCTCTTGGGCAAATGATTATTGGTCTGAAAACGACAGAAATCTCTACGCGGCATGGCCAAGATTGTCTGACCAGCTTATAGATAACAATAATAGAAATAGTACCTGGTGGTTACGTGATGGAGGTTTTTTAAGACTAAAATCTTTAGAAATTGGATATTCAATAAAGCCAGAAGATATCGAGAAATTAAAATTAGAATCTCTCAGGATATATCTAAGCGGAACTAATTTATTGACATTTAGTAAATTTAAAATTTGGGATGTGGAAATGGGTGGAAATGGGCTCGGATACCCAATTCAACGAGGAATCAATCTGGGACTAAATATGAATTTTTAATATGATAAAAAATAAATATTACATACTAATCGTATTCTTCTTTTTTTCAGCATGTGAAAAAGAATTCTTAAATGTTGTTCCCGATAATATTGCCACTATTGATCTTGCTTTTAATAACAGGGCTACAGCCGAGAGGTTTTTATCTACTTGCTACACGTATATTCCTGAACATGCCCACGCTGAACAAAACTTTTCGTTATTAGCTGGAGATGAAATTTGGTATTATGCAGAGAATGATTTTTATATGAATAATGAAACTAGCTTTAGAGTCGCCAAAGGTCTTCAAAATTCAGCATCCCCTTATTTAAATTATTGGGAAGGGGGAAGAGGAGCTCCACATAGTTTATTTGTTGGGCTTAGGGATTGTAATATATTTTTAGAAAATTTAATTTCTGTTCCTGGTCTTGAAGAGGAAGAAAGACAGCGCTGGTTAGCTGAAGTAAAAGTTTTAAAAGCCTTTTATCATTTTTGGCTTCTCAGAATGTATGGTCCAATTCCAGTTATAAGAGACAACCTTTATGTGGGTGCCTCGTTAGAAGAAAGTCAAGTACCTAGAAATTCAGTTGATGAAGTGGTTGATTATATCGTTGAGTTAATTGACGAGGTTATTGCAAGTGAGGCATTGCCTGGAATTATCAATTATATCTACACTGAACAAGGAAGAATGACATTACCTGCTGCAAAAGCAATTAAAGCCAAAGCATTAGTACTGGCAGCAAGCCCTATGTTTAACGGTAATACAGATTTCAGTGAATTAGTTAGTGCTGAAGGAACTCCTTTAGTTAGCCAAACCTATGATCAAAATAAATGGGAGCTGGCAAAAGATGCACTTTTAGATGCAATTAATGAAGCTCACTCAAACGGGCATTCACTTTATCAATTCACCGATCAGGTTCCAATTAATGGAGATATAAATGACGTGGTTAGACAGGAGTTAACTCATAGAGCTGGCATAACTGATCCGTTTAATCCAGGAATTATTTGGGCATTTGAACCAGCTTGGACTGGTGATTTACAAATGTGGAGTCAGCCAAGATGGACAGCTGATCACCAGGCTTTATTCGGCTACACAAAAAAATCTCACGCACCTACTTTAAATATGGTCGAAACCTTTTACACTAAAAATGGCGTCCCCATTAACGAAGATGTTTCTTGGGATTATGATAATAGGTTTAGTGTTTCTTCTGTAAATGAAGATGATCTTTATCATAAATATTACGTTGAAAGCGATTACAGTACAGCTAAACTACACTTGGAAAGAGAGCCTCGCTTTTATTCAACAATTGGTTTTGACGGAGGAAAATGGTTTTCATTGGAAACTCCAAATATTGAACAAATTCCATATTTAAACGCAAAAGCAGGCGCCCCGTCAGGAAAAAATGGTTTTGAAATATATTCTATTACAGGTTATTTTGCGAAAAAACTTGTTCATTATGAAAATATAATTTCTTTACAAGGATCAACCATTAAAGGATATTCTTTTCCGATTATCAGAATGGCAGATTTATATTTAAATTATGCTGAGGCTTTAAACGAAACCAAAGAATCTCCTGATTCGGAAGTATATGAATACATTCAAGCTGTACGACATAATGCTGGTTTAGATCAAGACAGTGACCTCTTAAATACATGGGCGCAATTCTCTAATAATCCTGGAAAGCCATCTTCAAAGGAGGGAATGAGAGAAATTATACAACAAGAAAGGATGGTTGAATTAGCATTAGAGGGTTATAGGTATTGGGATTTAAGAAGATGGAAATTAGCTGAAGAATATTTTAGTAAACCAATTAGAGGGTGGAACATATTTAGATCAGATGTTGAAGGGTTTTACGAAGTTGAAAATATTTACTACAGAAATTTTTTAAAGAAAGATTATCTATGGCCAATAAGCCAAAATGAAATACTAAGAAACCCTAACTTAATTCAAAATCCTGGATGGTAAAATATTAATATGAACTATAAAAATTTAACAATTATATCCGTTTTTTTAATCCTTATTTTAATGATTTCGTGTACCGATGATTCGCAGCACGGGCCTTATGGAAGTGATAATATAGCCCCCGGTCCTGTTGTAGTTGACAATATTCTAAATACTGCCGGTGGAGCGGTAATTTATTTTACTCCTCCAAATGACGAGGACCTATTGTATGTAAAAGCTTCATTTGAAGATGAAAACTCAATTGAAAGAGAAGTAATTGTTTCTGCCGTAATTGATTCCTTAAGTATTGTAGGATTTGCAGAGGAAGGTACTTATCCTGTTGACGTAATTGCAGTGGACAGAGGTGAAAATGAATCAATTCCAACAACGATTAATATATCTCCACTAGAGGCTCCAATTCATGGCATACTAAATTCAATGGTAGGAAATGCAGATTTTGGAGGCATTAATATTGCATATGAAAACCCAACCAGAGCTGAGGTCTCGTTGAATATGTCTACTTTGGATAGCAGTGGAAATCTTGTATTTAGAGAATCTTTTTACACTAGTCAAGCCAGTAATTCTTACAGCTTTAGAGGATACGATCCAGTTTCTACTGTTTTTGTAATTTATGTTGAAGACAAGTGGGGTAACCAGACAGAAACTAGAAGTTTTGAGGTAACGCCGTTAGAAGATGTTTTTTTAGATAAAGCATATTGGGCAATAGAATCAATGCCTGGTGATGAAAGTTTTAGTGAGTACGGCTTTTCGGCAAATCAAATATGGGACGGGTACTGGAGTAATCAATGGAATTGCGGTCATACCAATTTTCTTTCACTACCTCATCAATTAACTTTAGACCTTGGACAAACCACAAAATTAAATCGATTCAAACTTTATCAAAGAGGAGGGTCTGAGCTTTATAAACATGGAAATCCAAAAATATTTAAAATGTATGGAAGAGAAAATCTTGATGCATTGCCGATTTATGACCCAGCTGACCCAGGTGGTGGATGGATCTATCTTGGAACATTTGAGTCGTTTAAACCTTCTGGCCTTCCACCAGGTTCAAATACTGCTGAAGATTATGAATTTCAAGATAACGGTGAAGATTTTGTCTTTGGATATGATGCTAGACAATATGACATCAGATACATAAGACTTGTAAATGTTGAGTCTTGGAACAATCAAATGGTTACTGTAATCGGAGAATTATCCTTTTGGGGAAGTATAATAAATTAGATATGAAAAGAAGTAATTACATAATTTATTTAAAATTAATAACCTTTTTATTTATTATTAATTCTACTTCATGTGATGACATGAATTCAATTCATGAAGATTATCTTCAAGGCGAACAAGTTTATGCGGGAAAGCTAGATACACTAGAAGTACGTCCTGGTTATTACAGGGCTCAATTAGAAGGTCAAACACAGTTTTTAGGAAATTCAAATCAGATTATAATTGAATATGAGGATCAAGTAAATGTTTATGATATTAACGAACAGAATATAAATAATGGTATTTACAGTATGATTCTGCCTGATCTGGAAGAAAAATCATATGAATTTACCGTTACTACACAAGACGATATTGGCAACTTATCAATTTCTCAAGTTGTTGCAGGAAGCGCGGTTGGAGATATTTTTCTTTCTGACCAAGACCCAAGAGAAATGATAGACTTTACATTTGAAGATGATGGAACCTATGCTAATTTTTTTGGAAATGCTCAATCAGAAAATGTAATCTTTACTACGATTAACTATGAAAATGAATTTGATGAAATTATGGTTGATACTTTGTTTTTTGAAGAGAGCAGAAAAAAACTAATTTTATTTAAACCCAACGGAAATTTAACAACAAAATCAGTTGTACAGTCTGGCTTAAACGGGATTGATTCAATAGCTTTAGCTCCTTTAAGTTACACCATGCCAGATGTCACTTATTCTCAATTAAACAAAAGTTATATGCGTCTTGTGAATATGCCTAGCGATAATCCTGGGAATTTCAATGGGGCTACTCCAAATGAATATTTATTTGACGGGGTTACATCATGGAATGGAGATGACACATTTACATATAACTCGGGGCCAAATAGTTTACCACATCATTTCACGGTTGATCTGGGGGTTAGAACAAATTTGAGAAGAATTGATTTAAATATGATAGATCCTGAAGTTGATGCTTCAAGTAATGCTACATACGTTCAAATTTGGGGAAGAGATAATATTCTTTTTGCAGAGACTGAAGCAAGTGATGAAAATATGTTTATCAATGCCGGTTGGGTTTTACTTCACGAAGAGGAAATAACGAATACATTTGAAGGAATGGCAAGTTTATCAATAGCGCCTTTAAGTTCTTTAAAACGATTTATTAGGATCAGGACGACAGGTTCGGTAGGAGATCAAGAAGTAAAATTTACAGAACTTACGTTTTACGGAGAAGACACACAAGCAATAAATTTAGATAAATCCTTACACAGCTTACAGAACATGCCTAGTGATAATCCAGGAACATTTTACGGGGGCAATCCTGAAAGCCACTTGTTTGATAATAATAATTTTTACTCTGGAGATAGCTACAGCTACCACTCTGGTGAAAATGCAATACCTGGTCATTTTACAATTGATCTTGGAGTATCAACTTACCTCTCAAAAATTGATATTGATTTCCGCCCTAATTGGAGTTTTTCTGGAAATACTCCAAATGAACTAGAAATTTGGGGTAGACAAGATTTAACCGACGCTGAAACATTACCTGCTTTTGAAAGTTCAGGAAATTCTGTCATATCAGATCCTGTCACATCAGATACTTTTCAAAATGCAGGCTGGATTCTTTTACATACAGAAACATTTAACGGTGCAAATACAAATGATATTGAAATTGATTTTAACAGTGAACAAAAGTCAAGATACGTAAGAATAAGATATACGAGTACAGTTGGTGAAAGTGCATGCCAGTTTATAGAAATGGGGTTCGGAGGTTTTGGATCATTTGACGTAAACTAAAATAAAAATCATGAAAAAGAAATATAAATTTTTATTTATTTTTTTTATGATTTTTAGCGTTTCTTCTTCACAAGAATATTCAAAAATTGTAGATACTAAGATTGGAACAACAGGTAACGGATTAGCATGTGGTTATAATTTTATAGGGGCCACTTATCCTTTTGGAATGATTCAATTTACTCCTAGTTTTTTCTCTCCAAATAAGGGATTTGTTGTTACTCAACTAAATGGAGCGGGGTGCTCAAATATGGGAAATTTTCCGATTATTCCTTTAAATGGCGATATCAAAAAGTCTCCAAATGATATGAACTCATTTGAAAAATTTAGCAGGATAAATTCTTCTCAGGCAGGTTATTTATCAGTAACCATGAACAATAATATTAATGTTGACCTAACGGCAACAAACAGATCGGGTGTAGCTAAATTTGAATTCAATAATTCTAATACAAGCACATTAATCATTGGGTCTGGTATAACCTCATCTTCCCCTGAAAAAATTAAAGATGCATATGTTAAAATAACCTCATCAAATAGTTGTGAAGGATATACAAGAGGAGGTGATTTTTGTGGAACTGAGACTGATTATAAAATATTTTTTGCTGCAGAGTTTGACAGGCAGTCCAAAAAAAATGGAACATGGAAAGAAAATAGGTTTAGTGAAAATAGCAGTAGTCGTGGTAAAAACTCAGGTGCCTTTTTCACTTTCAATACAGAGAAAAAAAAAGAAATTAATTATAGGATAGCGATTTCATATGTTTCAATTGAAAATGCTAGAGAAAATCTTGAAAAAGAGAATAAGTATGAGAGTTTCAATCAGTACAAACAAGAAACTATGTCTGTTTGGGATAAAACTCTTTCAAAAATAAAAATTGAGAGTAATGACCAGGATAAACTGAAACAATTTTACACACATTTCTACCATTCTTTAATACATCCGAATATTGTTAGTGATAGTAATGGAGAATACATGGGGGCAGACTTTAAAGTCAAAAAAACCAAAAATGGCAGAAACCAATATAGCTCATTTAGTGTCTGGGACACCTACAGAACACAGGGGCAATTATTAGCAATGTTGTTCCCTAAAAAAAGTAGTGATATGATGGAATCATTAGTGAATTTTGCAGAAGAAGCAGGTGGTTATGGAAGGTGGATTTTAGCCAATATTGAAACTGGAATTATGCAAGGTGATCCTACTCCAATATTGATTTCAAATTCTTTTGCTTTTGGAGGAGATGATTTTAATCTCGAAAAAGCTTATAAGTATATGAAGAGAGGGGCTTTGGTTCCCAGAGTTTACTCACAAAAACAAGAAATTAGACCCTATCTGGAAGAATACATTAAACACGGCCAAACATTTGCATCAATGTCTTTGGAATATGCATCATCTGATTTTGCGATTGCTCAATTTGCGCTAGGTGCTATGTCAAATAAATCTGACTATTCCTTTTTTAAAAAAAGATCTCAACACTGGAAGAATATTTATAATTCAAAAACAAAGTGGCTAAACTCAAGATACCCAAACGGAGTCTGGAAAGATAAAAGTCATGATTGGAGAGAAGGTACCTATAAAAATTATTTTTGGATGGTTCCTCATAATCTTAAAAATCTAATCGATACCATTGGAGGAAATAAGTTTGCAGAGCAAAGACTTGACTCTTTATTTGTAAGGCTTGATGCTGAATACGAACAGGACTGGTTTGCGTCAGGAAATGAACCTGACTTCCAAGTTCCTTGGATCTATAATTGGATAGAAAAACCTGAAAAAACATCGATAACAATCGAGAGAATAATAAATGAAATGTACAGCAGTGATGTTGATGGTCTTCCTGGAAATGATGATCTAGGTACTATGGGCGCATGGTATGTTTTTGCTTCTGTCGGTCTATACCCAATGATTCCTGGAGTTGGTGGATTTTCGATAAATATTCCTCAGTTTGACTCAATCGACATAAAACTTCCAGAAAACAAAATTTTAAAAATTAGAAAAGAAGGAGCTGAAAATTATTATATAAATTCATTAAAACTAAGAGACAAATCACATTATTCAACATGGATAAGTTGGGAAAAAATAAAAAAAGGAGGAATTTTAAATTATCAAATATCAAACGAAAAAAATGATAAATGGTTTTTAAATGCACCGCCTAGTTATAACTAAATTAAAAAAAATGCAAAAAAAAATATATTTAATAATCGCTGTTGTATTTATTTCAAGTGCAGCATATTTCGGAAAAGGTGAGCGTTTAATAAACTATGTAGATCCGTTTATCGGGTCAGGTGGTCACGGACATGTTTTTGTTGGCGCTAATGTTCCATTTGGTGGAGTTCAAGTTGGACCTACAAATTTTAATAAAGGATGGGACTGGTCCTCTTCGTATCATCATACTGACAGTATAGTTAAGGGATTTTGTCATATAAATGTGAGTGGTACGGGTATGTCTGACTTAGGAGAATTAACTATTATGCCAGCTACTGGTAAATTAATGACTGGAGCAGGCACACAAAGTAATCATATGGCAGGATACTCATCACTTTATTACAAAGACAAAGAATCTGCTAGTGTAGGATATTATAAAGTTCATTTAGAAAGATATGATATTGATGTTGAGCTAACCGCTACAGAAAGGGTTGGATTGCATAAATATAGATTTCCAAATTCTGAGCAATCTAGGGTTATCATTGATCTTGGCGAAGGAAGTGCTGACAGACCAACAGAAACATATTTAAAAAAAATAAATGATACGCTTTTTCAAGGGCATAGATTTTCAACTGGGTGGGCTGTAGATCAAAGAGAATATTTTAGCCTCATTATTTCTAAGCCAGTAGATGATTTCATTATTTACGATAGACATAAAAAATTCAAGGGTGATGAAAGGAAAGGAGACTATGTCAAAGGATTTTTGGAGTTTTCAACAAAGAATAACGAAGATATAATGGTAAAAATGGGTATTTCTACGGTTAGTTCAAAAAATGCTCTTGAGAATATGATGATTGAACTACCCCATTGGAATTTTGCAAAAGTCAAAAAAGAAGCTGAGCAAAAATGGGAAAAGGAATTGTCTAAAATCAAAATCAAAACCAATGATTTAAAGAAAAAGAGAGTTTTTTATACTGCCATGTACCACACAATGATTGCACCAAATTTATATCATGATTTAAATGGCGAGTACAGAGGAACAGACAAAATAGTTTACAAGGATTCCTCATTCACTAATTATACACTTTTCTCACTTTGGGATACATATAGAGCCGCTCACCCTCTTTATACCATTACTCATCCAGAAAGAGTAAGTGATTTTGTTAATTCTATGGTTAAAATTTATGAACATCAAGGTAAATTACCCGTTTGGCATCTTCGCGGAAATGAAACAAATACAATGCCTGGGTACAGTGGTGTTCCTGTTGTTATTGATGCTGCATTAAAAGGATTTGACAATATTGATCTTGAAAAAGTTTACGAAGCTGCAAAAGTTAGTGCTACTGGTGATTTTGAACCAGGAGTTAAAGATCTAATGGAGCTTGGATATATTCCTGCAGATTATATGGTTGAATCTGTTGCTAGTAGTATGGAATATGCGATCGGTGACTGGGGTGTTGCACAGTTGGCAAAAAAACTTGGAAAAATGGAGGATTATAAATATTTCTTGGATAGATCTAAAGCGTACAAACAATATTTTGATGAAGAAACTAGGTTTATGAGAGGTAAACTTTCTGATGGGTCCTGGAGAACTCCCTTTGATCCGGTTTCTGCTCAGCACAGGATAAATGATTATTGTGAAGGAAATGCATGGCAATACCTTTGGCTAGTGCCACAAGACCCTGAAGGCCTTATTGAGTTACTGGGAGGTGAAGAAAAGTTTAATGAAAAACTAGATCAACTTTTTAGTATGTCATCTAAACTTGATGAAGGCGCATCAATGGATATCACCGGTCTTATAGGTCAATATGCTCATGGAAATGAACCTAGTCACCACACGACTTATATGTACGCATACTCTGGTGAACCATATAAAATTGCTGATAATGTGAGGTATATAAATAATGAATTATACACCGATGAACCTGATGGCCTTTCAGGAAATGAAGATTGTGGCCAAATGTCTGCCTGGTATATATTTTCTTCAATTGGTTTTTATCCAGTAAATCCATCAAACGGTGCTTATATTTTTGGATCTCCTTTATTTGATAAAGTTGAAATCAATATTCCTGGAAAGAAAAAGTTTCAGGTGGTAGCAGAAAACAACAATGATAAAAATATTTATATTCAATCTGTCTCTTTAAACGGTGAGAATTATAAATATTCATATATAACTCACAAACAAATTTTAGAAGGAGGTGAACTAAAATTTGTAATGGGCCCAAATCCAAATAAAGACTTTGGGAAAAGTAAAAAATATCGACCTGCATCAATAGTCTACTAAAATGAAAAATAAATTTATATTCCTTCTTTATTTTATTTTAAGTATCAATTTTTTAGTTGCAGACAATGAAACTGACTATGTTAAATATGTAAATCCTCTTATAGGAACTGATACATCCTTTGAACTTTCGAATGGTAATACATACCCCGCCATTGCAAGGCCTTGGGGAATGAATTTTTGGACTCCACAAACTGGGAAAATGGGAGATGGATGGGGATACACATATAAAGCTGAGCATATAGTTGGATTCAAACAGACTCATCAACCGAGTCCTTGGATTAATGATTATGGAGCTTTTTCTGTGATGCCTTCAGTTGGAGAATTAAAAGTGTTAGAACAAGACAGGAGAGCTAAATTTAAACATTCAAACGAGATTGCAGAGCCTCATTTTTATTCTGTATTATTAGATGAAATTAATACAAAAGTAGAATTTACAGTGACTGATAGATCTTCTTTTTTTAAGTTTAATTTTCCGAAATCACAAAAAGCAAATATTATCGTTGATGCTTTTTTTAAAAATTCAGAAATAAAAATATATCCAGATGAAAATAAAATTATAGGAATTTCAAAAAATAATTCTGGCGGGGTTCCTGAAAATTTTGCAAATTATTTTGTCATCAAATTTAGTCGTCCATTTAAGGTTTCAGGGGTTTGGAATGGAAAAGGAAAAGTAAGCCCAAAACAAAGTTTAGAAGGTAAGCATGTCGGAGCATATGTCACATTTGATACACAAGAAAATCAAATAGTTGAAGCTAAAATATCTTCATCATTCATTAGTCATGAGCAAGCTTGGGTTAATTTAAATAGAGAATTGCCTGATTCAAAAAATTTTAATGACATTAAAAATGAGGGTAGAAAAACATGGAATGATGAGTTGTCTAAAATTAAAGTAGAGTCAGACAATACTGATTATGGGATTTCAAATAAAACTAAATTTTATTCATGCTTTTATAGAACCATATTATTTCCTAGACAATTTCACGAGTATGATGAAAACGGGAAACAAATTCATTACAGCCCATACAATGGAAAAATATTAGACGGACCTTTGTATACAGATAACGGTTTTTGGGATACATTTAGAGCAGTTTTTCCTTTTTACTCCATATTATACCCCGAAAAGTTAGGAGAAATAATGCAAGGTATAATGGTTAATCCCTACCTAGAGAGTGGATGGTTACCAGAGTGGTCTAGCCCTGGACATAGAGATTGTATGATCGGGTCAAATTCAGCATCAATCATCGCAGAAGCCTATATAAAGGGAATTAAAAATTTTGATGTTGAAACAGCCTATCAAGGAATATTAAATAACTCTGAAAATGAAGGTCCACTAAGTTCAGTAGGTAGAAAAGGGGTAAAAGAATATAATGATTTAGGTTATATTCCCTTTGATTCATCAATAAACGAAAATGTTGCAAGGACACTTGAATATGCTTACAATGATTATTCAATATGGGAATTAGCAAAGGTTTTAAAACGTCCAAAAAAAGAAATAGATCTTTTCAAAAAAAGAGCAGAATATTATAAAAATGTTTTTGATCCAGAGACAAATTTTATGAGAGGAAAACTTAAAAATGGAGAGTTTCAATCCCCATTTGTTGCCGATGCTTGGGGGGGTGCATTTACAGAAGGGAGTTCATGGCACTATACATGGTCCGTACTTCATGATCCTCAGGGACTAATTAATTTAATGGGCGGAAGAAAAAAGTTTGTTGAAAAATTAGATGAGGTTTTTTCAACTGAAGCTACATCTGACTTCTCGTATTATGGATTTAAAATCCATGAAATTGTCGAGATGGAATTATTGAATATGGGTCAATATGCGCACGGAAATCAACCAATACAACATGCAATATATTTTTATAATTATGCACAGGAGCCGTGGAAAACTCAAGAAAAAATTAGATATGTTTTAAATAATTTATACGGCGATGAAGCTGATGGATATTGTGGAGATGAAGATAACGGACAAACCTCAGCGTGGTTTTTATTTTCCGCTATGGGTTTTTATCCTGTTGCACCCGTTACAATGCAATATGTAATTGGTAGTCCCTTATTTAATTCAATTGAAATTTCATTACCTAACGGAAAAAATATTAAAATAAAAGGGGGTAATAATACCAAAGAAAATATATATGTTAATGATGTTAGATATAATGATATTAAATACAGTAAGAATTGGCTAGATCACAATGAGTTAATAAAAGGGGGAAACATAGAGTTTAAAATGTCTAATCAGCCGAATTATAATTGGGGATCTGGAGAAAAAGACATTCCTTATTCAATGAGTAAAAAATAAAATCTTAGTCGGGATGACAGGATTTGAACCTGCGACCCCACGGCCCCCAGCCGTGTGCGCTAACCGGACTGCGCCACATCCCGAAACGGCAAATATAAATTATATGAAATGAAAAAAAAGTTTAATATTAATAATTTAAAGTCAAGGGAAATAGTTGCTGGATTTCACGGAAAATTTATAAATAGTCATAATATGACTTGGGCTTTTTGGGAAATTGAACAAAATTCTTCAATACCAGAACATTCTCATTTTCATGAACAAATAATGCACGTTGTAAGTGGAAAATTTAGATTTACCATCGATAAAAAAACAAGTGTATTTTGTGATGGAGATACTATAGTAATTCCATCAGACTGTACACATTCTGGAACTGCTTTAACTAATTGTAAAATAATGGATGTTTTTAGTCCTAAAAGAGAAGAATATATATGAAGATATCATTAAAAAATAAAAAAGCATTAGTTGGGGGAAGTAGTAAAGGATTAGGATATGCCGTAGGAAAACAGCTAGCCATTTGTGGCGCTCAGGTAACTTTTGTTTCTAGAAATGAAGATCTACTTAAAAAAAATATTTTAGAACTTGAAAAAATAACAGGTGTAAAACATAATTATTTATTAGTTGATTATAATGATTCTGGGAAATATAAGAAAATCATAAAAGATTTCTTCAAAAAAAATTCTGTAGACATACTCATCAATAATACTCAGGGCCCTGCAGCAGGTGATGTTTTTAGTGTTGAGGAAAAAGATTATCAAAAATCTTTTGATCTGTTATTTAAAAATACCATAAATACGACAAATGAGGCCATAAGAGGGATGAAGAAAAATAAATGGGGAAGAATTATTAATATGACTTCTGTTTCTGTAAAAGAACCCTTAGCTTACCTTGCCCTATCAAATACCATTAGATCAGCAGTCACTAGCTGGGGAAAAACTATGTCAATCGAATCTGGAAAATTTAATATAAACGTTAACAATATACTTACAGGGTTTTTTGACACAGAAAGACTAACTCAACTAAATAAAGAAAAATCTGAAAAATTCAATGTAAATATTGAAGATGTTTTTGATAAGATGCGTGAAATGGTACCTCTAAAAAGGATTGGTGATCCAGATGAGTTTGGTTATTTAGTTGCTTTTTTAGTTTCAGACTACGCAAACTATATAAACGGCGTAAATATTCCTATTGATGGAGGATTATTAAAATCAATGTAATTCTATTCCAACATTACAGTCCTTGTGGAAGGATTAAAAGGGGTGTCAATTAAGTTACCGTTTGAATCAATTAATTCTAATTTTACAGTTATTTCTCCTTTAGGTAACCCTTCAATATAATAAGGAGCCCATTCATCGATAATAAATTCAGTATCTTGAATTGTAGCTCTAACTTTATTTCCATCAGGTGAAATATTAGTATTAACTAGATAAAAGTCTAGCAGTAATTTTTCGGTATCTACCCCTTTATAAGTGCCTTTTGGTCTGCTGTAAAAAAGAAACTCATTATTCAAATTAATTTTATCATCCCCTGTCTGGGTTAAAATAAAAGCATTTGGATTCTTGACAGATTCGTGATATGATCTGGAAAGAAAAGCTAAAATAACGTTGTTACCTTTATCTAACTCTTTGGTAATATTTTGCTGATAATGGGCTGAATATGGGCCATTATTTACAATAAAATGTATGTGTTGGCCTTTGTTAGAATTTGCCAATGTATAATCAAAATCTTTTAAGGATTGTATTCCCAATTCATAATTAATAACATCAAACGAAAATGTAAAATTATCATCATCCATTTTCAGATTATTTAAAGAAATTGATGAATTAGAGTAAGGCGCAGATCCATTGACCTTAGTAATTGTAATTTGGGTTTTATTACCACATGAAGCGATTAATAAAACTATAAAAAGCGTGTAAAAATTTTTCATAATATAAATCTAAAAAATATAAGACAGAAAAAAAGCACCCAATGGGTGCTTTTTTTAAATTTTAAAAATTACTCAACCGGTGGTGGTGGTGGCAACATCATATCATAAACAAAGAATCTGTTAACTAAGCCGTCAACAATTTCAGCATCAATCATAGAGTTCTTTTTAACCTCTTCTCCATCAATAGTCAAAGTCATCGAATGACCCACTACAATCCACGTTGATCCACTTCCTACAGCTTCATAAGGAAGTGCCCAATAGATATCCCACATTGGGTTCTCAGCTTCGAACCAAGCAGTCAAAGCTTCAGCATGCATTTCTTTACCGTTAATGCTACTTCCGTCTGGGCCTGCAATAGAAATTTTGTCAGTTTCCATTGACATAATAGCATCCATGTCTCTTTCGTTATGAGCTTTTATGTAATTCATCCAGATGTCAGTAATATCATCCGAACCTACTACATATTTTTCACCTTCAGCTCCAGTGAAAAATCCTGCACCTACTTGTTCAACAGGTGCATTACAAGCTGTAAATGTTACAGCCAAAATTAAAATAAATAGTTTTTTCATAGTTTATAATTTATTGTATTAATATTAATTTATTCTTTGTTTCTTCCAATTAACTTATTGAAAGTTTCTACGTCAAATTCATTCCCATATAGTAATGTGGAAAATCTCAGAATTTCTGCAGCAATTTGAATTGCAGATTTGATTTCCTCATCACTAGCACCAGCTTTTTTGGCAAATTCAATCTGAGCGGCTATGCAATATTCACATCTAATTGCAGCCGAAACAGCAATAGCAACCAATCTTCCTTCTTTCACATCGATTGGGCTTTCATCAGACCATAACATATTAAACTCATCAAAATATTCAGCTGCTTCTTGAGCCATAAATTCAGGATACATTACATTCCAAGGGGCTTCCTTTTTTTCTTGTTCTTGACTAAAACTCAAGCTTGTTATTAAGAAAAATATTAAAGTCAATTTTTTCATATTCATATTGTTAAGTTAGACTTACAATATAGTAAAATTGATGAAATAATTTTAAAAAAAAACACCCCATATAGGGGTGTTTCAAATTAAAGTGGAAATATTAAATAGTTTACGGTAATACGACTGTATCTATTGCATGTATTATTCCATTGTCTGCTTGTACATCAACTGCTACAATATTACTTGTTCTTTCATTATTGTCGGTCAATACTCCGCCACCAATATCATTAAAGTTAAACAGTAAATTACCTCCTTGAGCTGTGGTAAATTCCATTCCTCCAGAAAGATTTACAGAAAGTTGATTTGCTTCAGTAATAACATGATATGATAATACTGCCGCAAGAGTTGGTTCATCGATATCCGCTAAACTTTCAACACCTAACTCTGCTAGCAGATTTACAAAACCACTATTTATTGGTGCAAAAACAGTAAAGGGTGATGGTGATCCTACTGGAGTACTAAGTAATCCAACAAAATCTTGTGTCAAATCTTCTCTCGTTAAAGCCTGTACTAGTATATCAAAATTTGGATCAGCTAATGCAAATGTTACAACAGATGGTAAACCGATAACTGAATCCACGATGTGTACTACTCCATTACTAGCCGTTACATCTGCGGTTATGACATTTGAAACACCATTAAAGGTAACTCCACTGTCTGTATTTATGTAAACAGACATATTTGTTCCAGAAGCATTACTAGTTGCTTGGGTATTAGCATATCCATTGGTTAGGGAACTTGATAAGACCTCGCCGGTTATAACATGATTTAACAACACATTGGTTAATACATCTACTGGGATGTCATCTAAACTAGTTGCATTTAAACTTACTAATAGTGCATCAAAAGCATCATTAGTAGGCGCAAGTACTGTATACGGGCCTTCACCAGTTAATGCAGCGTCTAATCCAGTTGCTTGTAAAGCAGCTACTAACGTGCTTAAACTCTCTGTCTGAGATGCTAGGTCAACAATTGAATTACCAACACAACATTGAGGGTCATTATCGTTATCATCATCACAGGATACTACAAATAGCGATAAAAATACCATCGCCAAAATTCTAAATTGTTTTTTCATTTTCTTGTTTTTAAATGTTAAAGACTAGCATAGTCAAACGGCGTGCCAAGAAATTATGCGCGCATAGTATTTTTTGTGTGAAATGGATATTTTTTAGGAACTTTTGTGGATTAGTTTGTGAATACGTAGCCTATTTATTTTTCCGTTAGTAATTGGGAATTTGTCAAGTGAGAAAATTTCTTTAGGTTTTTCAAATTGTTTTAAATGAATGAAAAACTCCTCATGATTTTTTGGTATCTTTTTTTCAAAAACTAAAACAACTTTTTGCCCTAATAACTTATCATTCATTGAAGAAATTACTAACCTATTTGAATAGAACTTCGTTAGTTTTTTTTCAATATCTTCTGGATTAATCTTAACTCCACCGGAGTTGATTATAAAGTCTTTTCTCCCAATCCAGGTGAATTTTTCGGAAGAATGCATTGTGACAACGTCGTTTGTTGTAATTGTATCAATAGATAAATGTGAAGCCTCAATTGCTAAACATCCTTCAATTTCAATAAAATTAACTCCTGGTAATGCTGAGAATTTGTTTTCATTTCTTGAAAGACATTTTACTGCTACATGGGTAATTGTTTCTGTCATTCCATAGGTTTCATAAACATTTGCTTTTAATTTTAAGACTTTTGCTTTTAACTCTTCATTTACATAATTACCACCGACAATTACAGTTTTGATATTGTTTATATTGTGCAATGATTTTTCTAATTGCATTGGAGTAAGTGCTATAAAATCATAGTTTAACGAAATTTCTTTTATTGGTTCAGATGAAATTGGAAAGAGCGATAAATCCCATCCATTGACCAACGACCTTACCAACATCATTTTCCCTGCTATATAGTCAATAGGAAGACAATTTATAACCTTTGAGTTTGTGGTTAATTTGAAATAATTAGCTGTTAATTTAGCAGAGGAAATCATATCACTTTTTTTAAGTCTTATGAACTTTGGAGGGCCCGTTGACCCTGAAGTTTTAGCAACTATGTAATCTTTTTCATCAAACCACGAAATCAGAAAGTTTAAATATTCTTTATTTTGTTTTAAATGGGAAATCAGGGAATCTCTAGAAAAAGAAATTCCATTAAGTTTAAAATTAGTATGTATTAAATCTGAATTCAAGCTTGTCTAGTAAAAAAATTTAAATCCCATTTTTTATGCTCTTTTAAAAAAATTGCATCCTTTTCTATACATAATGGTGATTGAATGTTGTTTGAAAATAGCATCCCTGTACCCAATCCTTGTCTGAGCTCATTATTTTTTGTTGACACCCACTGTGCAATAGAATTTAGACCTACATTGCTTTCAAGGGCACTTGTTGCCCACCATTTGATATTTCTTTTTTCAGCAAAATGAATCCACTCATTTGAATCCTTAAACCCCCCGAGTAAGCTTGGTTTTACTATTAAAAAATGAGGGTTAATAGTGTCTAATAATTTCTCTCTTTCTGAGCTTAGGTTAACTCCGATAAGCTCTTCATCCAAAGCAATTGGTATTGGAGATAGTTCACAAAGCTTAGCCATTTCTTGCTGCTGATTTGGCATTATAGGTTGTTCAATTGAGTGAATAAAAAAATTACCCAACCTTTCAAGTTTCTCCAATGCATTATTTTTACAAAATGCGCCATTTGCATCTAGTCTTATCTCAAGATCATCAGGTGAGAATTTCTGTCTTAATTTTTTTATCAAACTCATCTCTGTTTCAAAGTCCAAGCCACCAATCTTTAATTTTAAACAATTGAATCCATTTTTTAATTTAATTCTAATTTGTTTTTCCATGAACTCAATATCTCCCATCCATATTAATCCGTTGATAAAAATTCCCTTTTGCTTATTAGTGAAGTCTGAATCAAATAAATGAAAGGGAGAATTATTTCTCTCAAGGCTCAAGAATGCGGTTTCGATTGAAAATTTAAGTGCTGGAAAAAGATCGTATTTATCTATATTTATTTGATTTCCCATTGAAAAGTCCTTGCATAATTGATTCAATTCTGATTCAATTTGATCCACATTATCTAAGCTTAAGCCGGGGATTATACTACATTCTCCAACCCCATAATTTTCATTTTTTTTTAAAACTAGAAACCAACTATCTTTTTTTGAAAGAACATCCCTCGATGTTTTTCCAGGCATTGTAAAATTTAAAGTATGTTTAAAAAAACGTGCTTTCATTTATAAGAAAAATAGCGATTAGAATTGAATATAAAAATACAGATAATGCAAGTTGTTTTAACAAAGGCCTAAATTCATCTGGTGTTTTTGCAAAATGAACCTTTAATAGATGAAATATGAAAGGGATTAAGGCTAGAATAATTAGAAAATGATTGTATGATATTTTAAAATTTGCCGTCACATTATCCCCTATAGCTGTTGCATAATCATGAATTAAAAAATGGTTGCTCCAAAAAATGGTTAACAAAAAAGGCACTGTAATTAAAAAATTGTGATAATATTTTGAAAGCTTAAAACCAATTCGAGTTGGAATTGTTTTCTTCATCATCGTAGCATCATTTTCAATATCTCTGATATTATTGAGGTTTAATACTCCGACACATAAAAAACCTAATGAGATTGCCAGTGGTAACAAATTAAAATCAAAGTCTTGAGTATATAAAAATGTGGAGCCCATAACGCTTATTAATCCAAAAAAAATAAAGACAAAAATATCCCCCAATCCTTTATATCCATATGGTGATTTCCCCATGGTATATTTAATAGCAGCTACTACTGAAAAAATGGAAAGAATTAAAAAAATTAGTAGTAAATAATAATTTGTTCCAAATGAATATTTGATTAAAAAATAAGAAAGCGAGACAGAGATAAATATATTAATCAGTATTGCTTTTTTTAATTCTGAGGGTGAGATTTCACCGGAAGCAATAGATCTCTTTGGACCAATTCTATTATCGTCAGTTCCTAAAATGCCATCGCCATAATCATTTGCAAAATTTGATAAAACCTGGTAAGAAATTGCTGTAAGTAGTGCTAAAACAAATATTATAATATCAAATTTTTGCAGAAAAAAAGAGTAAAAAGAGCCTATTAATATTCCAGAAATTGACAAGGGAATGGTTTCAAGCCTTGCAGCACTAATCCAGCTTTTTAGTTTCTTTTTTGAGTTGATTTGCAAATAAAATGATTTTATAAGTTTATGGGAATTTTGGATATTTTTTAAAATTCGGATCTCTTTTTTCAAGAAATGCTTCTTTTCCTTCCTGAGCCTCTTCGGTTAAATAGTATAATAACGTAGCATCACCTGCCAACTGCATAAGCCCATGTTGGCCATCTAGTTCTGCATTAAGGCTTCTCTTAATCATCCTTAGTGCTAATGGACTTCTTTTCTGCATTATAGAACACCATTCTAAAACTGTTTCCTCTAATTTATCAAATGACACAACCTTATTGACCATACCCATGTCCATGGCTTGATGAGCAGAATATTGCTGACATAAAAACCATATTTCTCTAGCTTTTTTTTGACCTACATGCCTTGCTAAATAAGAAGAACCAAATCCACCGTCAAAACTTCCAACCTTTGGGCCAGTTTGACCAAAGATGGCATTTTCACTAGCTATTGTTAAATCACAAACCACATGTAAAACGTGTCCTCCACCGATTGCATAACCATTAACCATTGCTATAACTGGTTTTGGTAGTTCTCTGATTTTTTTATGTAAATCTAGGACATTTAGCCTGGGAACACCATCATCACCAATATAGCCTCCTGTCCCTTTAACATTTTGATCACCTCCGCTACAAAAAGCCTTATCGCCTGTTCCTGTTATCACAACCACATCTATATCATTTCTTTCTCTGCAAATATCAAAAGCATCAAGCATTTCATTATTAGTTTCTGGCCTAAAAGCATTGTATACTTCTGGCCTATCTATAGTCACTTTTGCAACACCGTTGAAAAATTCAAATTTAATGTCTTCATACTTTTTTATGTCTTTCCAAGCTACATTCATATTAATTATCTGTTATGTTATGATTTAGACAAATATCTAAAATAATCTTTTAAAATTTTTGCACTTTTTGTGCCAGAAGTACTTATTTCCAAAATCTTTGGTTTTTTTGAATTTCTAAAAAATGTTCTCATTGCAATATTAAGCCCAAATTTTGTGGATACCCTGTGGTAATTACAATTAAACATTTTTGCAATATATCTGGCTGATAAATTATGTTGGGTGTCGATAAATTCAGAAAAAATTTGATTCTCCTCATGGCCAGGTAATATCTTGAAAATTCCTCCACCTCCGTTGTTAATTATTATGACTCTTAAATCTGCTTTTACATATTTATTCCAAAGTGCATTCATATCATAAAAAAAACTTAAATCTCCGGTTACAAGCAACACAGGAGATTCGTTATTTAATGAATTTCCAATTGCTGTGGAAATACTTCCATCTATCCCGCTAGTTCCCCTGTTAGCATACATGTTATTTGCATTCCTTAAATTAAACAACTGAAAATACCTGATAGGTGTACTATTTCCTACTTGAATATCATATTTTTTTGGAATCCACTCCGACAAGACTTCGAATACCTTTAAGTCTGAGAAATTTACAACTTTAACAAATCTTTCATGTAGGTTTTTTTTAAGAATATTTTGTTCTTGCCATAGTCCTGAATAATTGAATTTTTTTGAATTATTATCTAAGTTCTCAAAGAGACAATTTGGATCTATTTTCACATGCTTTACTCCACAATAAAAAGAATCCTTTGAAGAATTTTGGCCGATATGAAAATGTTTTTTGGCTTTGTAGTTTCTCAAGAACTGTTTTATTTTTTTGGAGATTATCATTCCACCCAATGTAATGATTACATCAGGGGATAAATCTTCAAAAATTTCTGATGCATTTATCTGAAGTTCTATTGGGCCAATCAATCGATCTATATTTGATATAAAATATTTATTATTAATATTGGAAGTATGTTCTTTTAAAACTACGATGGAATTAATGGAATTAATGGAGTCAATTGATTTTTCCGATAATAAGTTTTTTTCTGCAACTCCAATTAAAATCAATATTTTCTTTTCTTTTGCTAATTCATCATTAAGATCTTTAATTATATCTTCTGGAGGTACACTGTTAAATAATTTCTTTCTAATATTAATTTTTATTGTTGGAGTTTCTGTAAAGTCATACAGGGGTTCCTCCATGGGAATATTTAAATGTATTGGTTTTCTATTATTAATGCATGAATTAAAAGCTTCTTCGATAATTAATTCATTTTCTTTTTGGATTAATTTTTGTTTTTCCAAAATTGATAAAGTAGTTGCATCAGAATCAATGATTTCTTGTCGATTACTTTTTATTATTTCCTCTGTCGAATGGATACAATCTTGAAATAAACTTTTGGAATAGAGAATATTTTTATCAAGAACATTGTTCTGATTAATGGCTTGACCATCACCAATATTTATTTTATAGCTTGGTCTATCAGCAGATAATATAATCAATGGAATTTCACTGTAAAAAGCTTCAGCTATTGCTGGGTAATAATTCAAAATAGCTGATCCTGAAGTACAAACTAAAATTGTTGGGACATTTGATTTTTGTGATAATCCCAAAGCAAAAAAAGCAGCAGATCTTTCATCAACAACACTGTAACATTTAAAACTTTTATTAGAAGCAAATCCAATAACTAAAGGTACATTTCTAGAGCCTGGAGAGATTACAATATTAAAAAACTCAAAATTTAAACAAGATAAAATAAGTGATTGAGCAACAGGAATTACGGAGTACTTCATTTGATACAAATTTACTAAATATATGACTTAAATTTCGTGAAATACATTAAGCATTATTTGTGATTTATTAATGATTTCACCCCATTCGTCTTCGGGGTTACTTTCCTGTGTAATACCACCGCCAACATAAATAGTTAATTGATCATCTGAAATTTGCGCACATCTTATATTGACATAAATATCACATTCATAATCATCAATGAAGCCGATATACCCTGTGTAAAAAGATCTGTCGTAATTTTCAGAGTTATTAATATATTTTAGGGCTAAATCTTTAGGTGTGCCAGCAACTGCAGGGGTTGGATGAATTTTATCAATCAGTGTTTTTGAGCGATGAGTAGTATTAGCTTTTAACATTGTTTTTAAATGAAATAAACTTCCTGCTTTTACAGTTTGTAATATGCCCGCTTCTATATCGCTACAAGTGCCTTTTAAATCTTTAATTATCTGCTCTTCTACTATTTTTTGTTCTCTAAATTCTTTGTCACCCCAAGACTCATTAATGTCTTTTTTTGTAGCTGCTAGGGCGCATGTAGATAAGACTCCATTGTTTAAAGAAATTAATTTTTCAGGGGATGCTCCCATCCAAATTCCGGTTAAAGGGTCGTGAAAAAAATAACAAAAAGCATCATTGTTTAATTGAATTAACTTCTTAAAATATTCAATATTTTTTTCAGAATCAACTGTGATAGAAAATGTTGACGAGCAAACCACTTTTTCTAATTCTGTAGACTTGATGTGATTTAATGCGTTTTTAACAGATTTAATATATGGTGCTTTTTTTGGAGAAAAATCATCAATTTTAATTTTTGAATTGATTTCAACGTTTCTGTCTAATTTAAATTCAGTTTCTGTAATCTTGCTGGGTGTTAGAATAAGTCCGTTTAATTGAGAATCGAAAGGCATAAGAATAAACCCTTTTTGTTGATTAATTAAATCCAATGGTAAATATGAAATTTTTCCCTGGAAACAGACTATTTTATTATGGCTAGGCTTTTTAAATACGATAAATGGATCTTTGTTTTTTATTAGAAAACTTAATTCGCTAAAAAAATTGAATTCAGAAATCATTTTGTTGCAATGTAAATTGTTGAAGAACCAAAAAACTTAGGGTTGATTTCAACTTTATTAAAACCTACCGACTTTAGTATTTTTCCAAATGCCTCTCCACAGGGAAAAGCTTCAGCAGAATCCAATAAATAATTATATGCAGATCTATCTTTTGAAAAAATTGACGCCATAATAGGAATATAAGTTCTGGTAAAAATTGAATATAAAAATTTAATAATTCTATTTTCTGGAACCGATGTCTCTAAAATAATTAAGCTGCCTTCTGGTTTTAAAATCCTCAAGCTTTCCGTCAATCCTTTTTTCAAATCTTGAAAGTTTCTTACACCAAATCCAATAGTGATAAGGTCAAAATAATCATTTTCATACTTTAAATTTTCGGCATCGCCCGTTTCTAAACTTACGGATTCACTTAGTTTCATCTTTGTTATTTTTTCTCTACCAACATTAAGCATTTTTTCAGAGATGTCTACTCCGGTAACTGTACAATCTGGAATACTTCCCAAATTAATTGCAATATCTGCAGTTCCAGTTGCAATATCTAGTGCATTTTTAGGCTTAAGCTTTTTGGCAATATTCAAAATATTTTTCTTCCATCTCTTGTGATTATTAAATGTCATAATCCCGTTGAGCAAGTCATATTCAAAGGATATCGAGTCGAACATTCTTTCAACTTGATTTTTTTTTGAACTTTCGGATTTTTGATTGGGTTTCAACATGAATATTTTGGATCAGCAAATTTAAGAATTAATGTAGACTAACATTAATATTTATTTAACAAAATTATTTAGACAGAATCTAAACTTATACATATTTTTATTAAACAAAATTTGAACCAAAGTAGAATTATGAGATATTTCTTTCTAGTATTATGTTTATTCTTTTTTAATGTTTCTTTAAGTCAAGATGTACAGCCAGTTGAAGTAATAAAATCAGATAAACAAGTCACAGAACTATTTGATGAAATTGGAAATAAAGAATTAAAATTAGATGTTCTTGATTTTTTATCGCAACCTGCATTGAACGTAAGTTTTGAAAAAATAAATGATCCTTATTCTTCTTTTGGAGCAGGTGTGTTTGTAAACTTTAATGACAATAATTCATCTAATTCTTGGTCGGAAAAATTTTCATTAAACCCTTTTTACAGATTTTATTTTTTTAATAAAACCGACTTTGGAGGGGAAGGTTACTTTGCTGAACTGTTCATTAAATTTGCAAATATAGAATACGATAGAGAAACATACTATTATGATCCAATGCCTAATGAGCCCTATATAAATTCTGAAGAAATAAAAGTATGGGATATTGCCCCTGGCTTTGGAGTAGGGAGAAAATGGGTTAACAAAAAAGGGTGGACTTTTGAATATATGGTTGGGGTAGGAAGATTCTTATTTGCTAAAAACGGAAATGATGATTGTACAAACTGTGGCTATAGCGTGTATGACAATAGGCCTGAAGCTACTTTCAAAGGGGGTATTTCAATCGGTAAAAGATTTTAATTTGCAGCTTTTTCAGTTATCACTGACAATTAGAACTTAACCTCCATAATTTACCGCCATTTTCATTAAGCATTACGCCCCCATTACATTCAAATGTAACAATCACTTGTATTCCGTCAATAATTACAGAATATCCATCGTATTCATAGGACTCTGTTCCTGGAATTCTGTCCGTAGCATCTAATGCATTAAAGTCGTCATCAGTACACTGACCTGGCCAACAATCTGCATAAGATGTATATCTTAGACCATCATCATATTCATACATTGTGTTTGCTTGTGTTCTATCATCAGGATCAGGAGACCATAACCATTTACCTTCAATTGAATAATAAGGTGCCGGCAAATTAGTATCCTCTTCGCAGGATACCAGAGCAAAAAAGGCAAATAATATTATGTACAAGTTTCTCATCGGTAATTTTTTCTTAAAAATAAGAAAATAAACTATGCGCGCATAGTAAATGAACAAAAAACTAAATTAATAGTTTTTTAGGATTTTAATCAGGAAATATTAATTTGATTAATTGCTATAGAGAATATCTACGCAAGAGATACTTTTGTAGCAGCTTTTCCTTTTCTACCTTCTCCTTCTTCATACTCTACTTGATCACCTTCCTTGATTGTAAGGTTTCCTAATGCTGAATAATGAACGAAAAGGTCTTCTCCTGTTTCGTCGTTTGTAATGAACCCATAACCTTTGGATTCGTTAAAAAATTTTACTGTTCCTTTCATTGTAAATTATAAATTTCAGCAAATGTAACTATATTCTTAAAGAAAAGGAGTTTTTAATGCATAAATTTTTACTTTTTATAATTATCGTAAAAATATAGAGGCATTGCTAGAGAAAATCCAACAAAAAATAAAGAAACTACATATTTTATGAAGCTATTTAATTCAATTTTTTTAGTCGAGAATTGATAAATTAAAAAAACTAAAAAAGAACTAGCGGCAACGCTAATATCCATGGTAATCATTGATATGGCGTGATTTGAATATATTTCTGACCAAAAACCTTCCATAGACCAATTGTTTCCTTCAAGAAAATAATAAAGCTGATAATAGGGAAGAATAACCCCTAAAACGCACAAAATAAAAAATAATTTTTTCATAATCTTCATTTAATTTTAACCATGAATTTAATAAATCATCCGAATCTTTATCATATCATTGTAGTATAAAAAATAAATAATTTTGTTAGAAGCTTATTTTGACTGTCCTTACTGTTGGCAAAGCCAATTAAAAATGGTAGACCCATCAATATATGACCAAAACTTTATCGAGGATTGTGAAGTATGTTGCAATCCAATAGATTTTAATATTAAAGTAAGCGATAATGAAATAATTAGTTTTCTAGTTGAAGTAATTGATCAATAACAAAATTTATACTCGACAAATATGAAAAAAAAACGCGACTTTGATTTAATAATTTGGGGAGCTACTGGCTTCACCGGAAATTTGGTTTGTGATTACATAAATAAAAACTATAATGAAAGGGAATTAAGATGGGCAATTGCTGGTAGAAACGAAAAAAAAATATTAAAACTTCAGCAGAAACTAAAAATTGACGATTCAAGGACGATAATAGCAGATAGTTCTGATAAAGATAGTCTTGTAAAGATGGTCAAAAAATCTAAAGTAGTGTGCACAACTGTTGGCCCCTATGCAAAATACGGAACAAACTTAGTTGAGGCCTGTATCGAAGGTGAAACAAATTACTGCGATATAACTGGTGAAACTCAATGGATAAGACGAATTATTGATAGGTTTCATACAAAAGCGAAAGAAAAAAATATTAAAATAATTAATTCATGTGGGTTTGATTCAATACCCTCAGACATGGGAGTTTTTTACTCTCAAAAAATAATGTTAGAAAAAACAGGAAAATATGCTAGCACCATAAACATGAGAGTAGCGGGTGCTAAGGGTGGAATTAGTGGAGGAACCTATAACAGCCTTTCAAATGTGCTAGAGGAAGCACTTATTGATAAAGAAGTACGAAAAACTTTAACAAACCCTTATGGTCTGAACCCTATTGATAAGCAATTTGGACCCGATAATTCTGATCTTAGAAAAGTGATTTTTGATACAGTATCAAAATCGTGGATTGCTCCATTTGTTATGGCTGGAATTAACACAAAAATTGTAAGACGAAGTCATGCATTAATGGATTTTATGTACGGTAAAAACTTTGCTTACGATGAAGCGACATTGACTGGTAAAGGGATTGCTGGTCAAATAAGAGGATATATGAGTTTGATTCCAATCTTTTTAGCAACAAGAAAAAAAGGAAGCATTATAAAAAAAATAGTTGACTTTATTTTACCCAAGTCAGGTGAAGGCCCTTCTGAAAAAACGAGAATAAATGGATACTACAATCTTCGGTTCTATTTAACGGCGGATAAGATGACTTATGTTAGCAAGGTATTAGGAGATATGGATCCAGGATATGGGTCCACTTCAAAAATGTTGGCTGAGAGTGCAATATGTTTAGCTTTAGACGAAATTCCTGATACTTATGGGATATTGACCCCCTCGGTTGCATTAGGAGACTCACTTTTGAAGAGGCTTGAAGAAAATGCAGGTTTGACTTTTATTTTTGATTAACTACAAGTCATAAAAGAATAAAATTAGAATTCTCATTACAGAACTTTCTTTAAAAAAATATTCTTATTTAGTTTTTGGTTTTTTTCTTTGAGAAAAAGAACTTCATCCTCTAAAGCCCATTTGTTATTTTCTGATCCCATATTTATTTTCTTGTTTAGGGTATCGTCAATTACTATTTCGTTGTCTTCTATAAACCACTTAATCTCTTCTTGCTCCTCATAATCTAAAAAATCTACAGTAATTAATGCCGTATTATTTTCTTTAAATAGCACATAAATATCCGCTGAGTCGATAATATCTTCAGCAAACCCCGAGGCCAACTCAACTGCCATTTTCTCTAGCATATCAAGATTTTTAACTTCTTCCTTTAAAAGCTGCTTCACCTTTACCTTTACCTCCCACTTACCAATTATATCTGATTTAGAAATTTTATTTTGGGAAAACGAAAGTGAAAAAATTAATAAAAAGAAATAAACAATTTTCATACAGCAAATTTTAGATTAGAGTAAACCTACTTTATTAATATTTTATAATTGTTAAAAAAAATTTAATCTTTAGTTAAAAGAAAGATGGTTTTTTAGAAGAAGTAATTTAAAATTTTAAGTGTCTAACCGTGTCGGTATTATCATATTTAATTATTTCTCTTAAAGAAGCAATTCCCAGCTCTAAATGATTCTTATCATGTAACTTGGAGTTCTTATCATCTTCTTTGTTTGTTTTTATTCCGTCTGGTATCATTGGTTGATCCGTTACCAAAAGTAATGCACCGGTGGGAATTCTGTTATGAAACCCAACAGAGAATAAAGTTGCGGTTTCCATGTCAATTGAATAGGCTCTGACTTTTTTTAGATACTTTTTAAACTTAATGTCAAACTCCCAAACCCTTCTATTTGTTGTAAAAATAGTGCCGGTCCAATAGTCTGTTTTATTATACTTTAAAGCTGAAGAAATTGCCCTTTGTAATGAAAAGGAGGGCATAGCTGGAACTTCGATTGGAAAATAATCATTTGATGTTCCTTCTCCTCTGATTGCGCCAATTGGTAATATATAATCTCCAATTTGGATTCGTTTTTTTAAAGCACCGCATTTACCTAGAAACAATACTGCCTTAGGCATTATTGCTGTTAACAAATCCATAACTGTTGCAGCATTTGGACTTCCCATACCAAAGTTTATAATTGTGATATTATTATGTGTTGAAGAAGGCATGTTTTTATCCTTTCCGTCAACACTAACTCCATTTAATGATGCAAATTCGTCAACATATTTTTGGAAATTAGTTAAAAGAATGTATTCCCCAAAAGAAGTAATTTTTACTCCTGTATATCTTGTGATCCAATCTTTTACTATTTCTTTCTTAGTTTTCATATTTTACAAAGGTAGTTAATAAAAAAAAACCCCGAAAATCGGGGTTTTTTATTTTACAAAAACAAAATTAATCTTGTTGTGGAATTCCTTGTGAATTAGTTCTTGGAGACCAATGAGAATGCATTACTTTCCATTCTCCATTTTCGTTTACCCATGTTTGAGATGCTCTGGTTGCATAAGCAACATTCTGCTCACCATCTGCAAAATTAATGAGGCCATCTGCATCAAATGTGATTACCGCTGTATTCATATCTGAAGACATGGAAACTTTGTGGTTTGACATTTCAAATGTGCCAAATTCCCAACCTCTTTCAGTATTTGAAACTTGTTGCTCATTCTGGGCAGTCAAAGCTGATCCATTTGAATTATAGATTGTGGTTCCTAATTCGGATGAAATCCATTTACTAGCCGTATCCCAATCTTGTGAGATGTAGGCTTGCTGGTAATCGTTAGACATTGAAATTAAGTCTGCTGCTACTTGATCTGTATCAACTTTTTCTGTAGTAACATTTGAGTCGTTACAAGAAAAACTTAGACATAAAGCAAGTAAAAAAATTAGTTTTTTCATAGTTATATTATTTAATGTGTTTTTATAACCGAAAAAAAAGAGAAATATTGCCGTGGGTGTGAAGTTTATTTTGAATCTGAAGAGTTGTCTTTTTTGACAGAATTCCTGCTGATTACAAATTCTAAAATAAACAGTAGTATAATAATTGATCCGTTGGCAACAGCAAGCTCAGCTAAACTGGTGTTATTATTTGAAAGTGCATTAATTGCCGAGACGCCTATTACAACAAAAAAATAAGTCATTTCTTTCACCTTGATCGTTTCTGTTCTAAATCTTAAAATAGCAAAAATGGCAAATAACCCTAAAGCAAATCCCAAATCTAACTTTACATTGCTAAGCAAAAAACATAATAAAAAAGTAATTAATCCGGCAGAATTGTATGTGAAGAAAAATTCATTAAGCGCTTTTTTGCCAGAATTATTAAATCGCAAGTAAATAAATTTTGAGATTATTATTACAACAAAAATATTTAGTAACAGATTGATGACTAAATTGGATAAATCTTGATTATTAGCAAAAATTAATTCCATTATTTTTATTTTACACGACGCAATTACGATAAAATTAATCATTATTCCAAACAGACACCTTCAATAGTTAACAAAGAGTTAGCTGTTTTAAAAGAGTTTTTTTAAATTGTATTACTGATTATTAATTCTAATAACTAAAGAAGACAATAATGGAATGGTTTAAGGAGAACAGAAAATATTTTTATGCTGTGGTAGTTTGCTGGTTAATCTACAGGCTTGTTACCACTATGATTTACTAATTTTAATCAAGCATAAATTTAAGTGCCAATGAACTCTTTGAAAATGAAATTTTTAATTCATTTTCCTTGTTATTGGATCTTTTGATTTTAAGGGAAAGGTGATTTGTATTTGAAAATTTATTAATAAGTTCACTAACTGCCGTGCCCTCAAATAAAGTTTTTCTTCTTTGTTTTTTAAATACATTATTAATTACAAGCTTATAATTATTTTCAATTTTAAATTCTTCAAACGAAATATTTTTAAATTTTATATTCTCAGAATTACCGATATAAAAAAATAATGGTAGATGGAAGAAGAAAAAACAAAATAAAAATGACTTCATATTTTTGAAGGTACAAAATAATTTTAAATGTTAATTTTTGATTAAATAAATATGCATGCATAGTATTTTTTGTATATTCAAAAAAAAAAAATGAAAAAATACATCTATTTATTTTTATTATCACTTTTTGTTATTGCTTGTTCCGATTCTAACTCAAATCAACCTCTAGATAATTTATCTGTCTCTGAACACATTGATCTTATTAAGAGTCATGAAGATAAAATTGAAATTAGTTTTGAAGAGCTTCCTGAAATTTCAAAAAGCTATATCAATTCCCTTGAGAATAATATTTCAGCAGAAAGAATATACCACGCTGAAGGTTTAGGTTATGAAGTCGAAATAAGAAGAGAGTCCAGATCCTTAATTTCTCTTTTAAATATGATATTTATATACTTTGATCAGGAAGGTGAAATTCTTTTTGACGATGAATTTGATGAAGATAATAACGGAGAATATGATGTATTTAACGAATGGGAGAATTTCATGTGTTTTGATGTTGAATTTCCTATTTCTGTAAATATGCCTGATGGATCAGAACTTTCAATCTCTAACGAGGATGAATTATTAGACGCAATAGAAGCTTATTACGAAATGAGCGAAGAATATGATGTAAGTCCTGAAATAAATTACCCTATAAACATAATATTTTATTCTGAAAATGAAAATGGTATAGACACAGCAGATGTGGTTTCCGTAGCAAATCACGAAGAGCTTTTAATGTATTTTGAATTGTGTGATGAAGGTTGGGATGATGATGCAGGAGAAAATTACTGGGCTCAAATCGATTGTGTTGATCTTGTTTACCCTATCTCCATAATGAACCCTGATGACGAAATACTTTCTGTTAATAGCGAAGAAATATTAAATGAATATGTTGAACAATGGTACATAGATAATGAATGTAATAATGATGAATGTGGTGGGTTTGAAATAGTCTTTCCTTTGACAGTTGAATATTATTCAGAAACTAATGATCAAATACAAATCGTTACAATTTACTCTGGTGAAGAATTATCAAATCTTATTGAAGAGTATTGTTCTGACGATGCCTGCCCAGCTTTTTATGAACCAGTATGTGGCTCTGATGGAATATCATATTCTAATTATTGTTATGCAGAATCAGCTGGAATATTTGATTATTCATATGGTGAATGTGATGGAGATGGCGGTGATGATGGATTAGAAACATGTGGAAATGTTGTTTTTCCTGTTTCCATAGAAGCCCCTGACGGTGAGCAGTTTACAGCTAGTAGCGAAGAGGAGGTTTATGGATTTATGGAAGAGTGGTATTCAAATAATTGCAATAGTACAGAGTGTGATGCTGAATTTGAAATTATCTACCCAGTAACTATGGAATTTACATCTGGGAATCAGGTTGTTACAATGGTGGTAGAGTCAGAAGAAATGCTAGAGTCTTTAAATGAGCAGTTCTGCGGAGATTAAAAACATAAACAGAAACAATATTAATACTGTTTCTGTTTATTTGATTTAGTTTTTTTAAATTGTCGTAACTAACTATTTAATATCCAATTAATTATGGGATACAAGAACGAGGTCCTTATGTACCTTTGGATGACGGTAATTATTTATGCAATTCTTTACACATTTTATAAAAAATATATAAAGAAATAGATTACATAGATCTAACAACAGGTACTCCAAGTATACCGCTTACGCAATATTCCATTGTTAATTCTACCAACTCACCAAACATTTTTTCTCTAGATTGGCCTAATTCCATATGAGCCTGGCAACCTTCGGGGCCTCGATATATTTCTGTTATTCCATAAAGCGTATTTCCAGTTTCACCGCTGTTTGGATCAAGTGGATTATTAAACTCAGGGCTTTTAAGAACCGCATAACACAATACAACCGGCTCTAAATCCCCACCAATGTGATGTGTTTCTCTCATAAAACTCTGGTGAGTGTTCAGAAAGTTTTCCATTCTTTCTACTTGGTCATTAGGAACTTTAAAGGCTATGTGAAATCCGTAAGATTCTGTGGTAATTTTCATATTTATCAAATTTAAAATTTAAGTAACTAATTTATAAAAATTAAGAAAACACTTGGCGAATTGTAACATTTTTGTTTCATTTAGAAAAATTATTGATTGGAAAAATTTACAGATATAATTATAATAGGAGCTGGGCTATCAGGAATTGGGGCTGCGTGTCACCTGGAAAGAAAAAATCCTGAAAAATCCTATAGAATCTTTGAGACCAGAAAAGAGATTGGGGGAACATGGAGCTTGTTTAAATATCCTGGGATAAGGTCTGACTCTGACATGTATACCTTTGGATTTTCTTTTAAAACCTGGGATAATCCCAAATCATTTGCGGACGCTCCAAGTATTTTAAGTTACCTTAAAGAAGCTGCAGAAGAATACAACGTCTTAGAAAAAATACAATATCAAACGCAGGTCACCGATGTAAGTTTTAATTCTGACGAAAATCAATGGACAGTTTCAACTCTGTATAATGGAAAGGCTACTAAGTATTACAGTAATTTTTTGTTTTCGTGTACTGGATATTACAATTATAAAAAAGGTTTTACACCCGACTTTAAAGGGCTTAATGATTTTAAAGGAAAGATAATTCATCCTCAACATTGGCCAGAAAAACTGGATTATAAAAATAAAAAAGTAGTAGTTATAGGAAGCGGTGCAACAGCGGTAACAATCATCCCAAAAATGGCAGAACACACCGCTGAAATAACCATGTTACAAAGATCTCCGACCTATGTTGGTGCATTTCCAAATAATGATAAAACTGCACGGTTTTTAAAAAAATATTTGCCCAAATATCTTGCACATAATTTGATAAGATTTAAAAATATTTTTGTTCAAATATTATTCTTTCAAGCCTGTAAAATATGGCCTAAAAAAATGAAAAAATGGCTTGTAAATGGTGCGCAAAAACAATTAGGTGATTTCTCTGCAAAACCTCATTTTGAGCCAAGCTACAATCCTTGGGATCAGAGATTTTGCGTTGCGCCTGACGGTGACTTATTTAGGTGCATAAGAAATGGTAAAGCAAACGTAATTACAAATGAAATTGAATGTTTTACCAAAAATGGAATTCGGCTAAAAAACAATTCTGAACTTCATGCTGATATTATAATTACGGCTACTGGTCTGGAACTACTAGCTTTTGGGGGAGCTAATATTATTGTCAACGGCAAAAAATATAATCCTTCAAATGCAGTCACGTATAAAGGACTTATGCTAAGCGATTTACCAAACTGTATATTTTTTGCAGGTTATACCAACGCGTCATGGACATTGAAAAGTGATTTAACAAGTGAATATTCAAGTAGGTTATTTAAATTTATGGATAAGAATTATTTTAAATCTTTTGTTCCGTTGATCAAAAAAAATAAAATGAATATTTCTCCTCTATTGAATTTAAACTCAAGCTACATTCACAGATCATCTCATTTATTTCCAAAACAGGGTTCAGAATTACCATGGAAATTATATCAAAACTATTTTCTAGATTATATAATGCTTAGGGTAAATAAAATTAATGATGATTCTTTAAAATTTAATTAATAAATTTCTTAATATTAAGATTATGAAAAACTTATATAAACTGCTCATTTGTCTATTAATTCTAGCTTGTGGCTCAAGTGAAGAAGATGATGTGGCGCCAATAATTCATTTGCCCGCTAATATTTCCGTAAATATTAGCTCCGTATCTTTTGATAACACTATGGTTTCTCAATCTTCGATTCCAAAAGTTGTGATAATAAATACCGAGAATACTAGTTCTGAAATAACCGTGACAGCACCTGAAGGTTATGAAGTTTCAGTAAATAATACTTTTTCAAACAGCATTACTTTTCAACCTGAAGTTTCTAATGAATTGTATGTTCGTTTTGTTCCACAAGAGCCCATAAACTATAATTCCTTTCTACAGATTTCTTCTGATGAAATCAGTAATAATATAAATGTAAATCTATTTGGATTAGGGACTCCTTTAACTTTTACATACCAGGCATTTAACAGCCAAGCTCTTGGATTTGGTGGTGGATTTAATCAATCTGCTTACCAAACATTTAATCTTCACGAAGATTTAACAAATATTAAAGAAATAAAAATGTTCTTACAAATAGATTGTCCAAGTACAGGCTGTGATGATTGGGATCGATTCGCTAATATTAAGGTGAAAGATCAGGTTACTCAGAACTGGTATGAAATAGGAAGGTATATAACCCCTTATTGGGTTGGGACCCAGCAACTAAGTCGAGGTTTAGAATTCGACGTTACCGATTTTAAATCACTTCTTAGTGGTCCAACAGAATTAATGATCTACATAGAAAACTGGACAGCTAAAGCTGATATTATTTCTGTAGAATTTGATTATGTAGCCGGTGAACCAGATTATCCATATTATGCCGTATCCGAGATATTTAATCTGCATTCAAATTCAATTAGCGGGATACCCTACGGAGTTAGTCATAGTGTAGATTTAGACAAATCTGTTCAGATGCCTTCAAATTATGAAAGTTCACATTTAAGAACAATTATTTCTGGATGGGGACATGCAACTCCAAATGATTCAGACGGCAGGCCATGTGCAGAATGGTGTTTTAGAACTCATGATGTAAAGATCAACGGTGCAAATACATTTCAGCATAACTTAAGTCCAATTGGGTGTGCGTCAAATCCGGTAAGTAATCAATCTCCAGGTAATTGGCAGCCTGACAGAGCTGGGTGGTGTCCCGGGATGGCCGTGCCTGTCAGAGTAGACGAGCTTGATCCTAGCCTAAACGGTGCTTTATTTACTTTTGAATACGATTTAGAAGATTGGACTAGCAACGGAAATGGAGGAAATGCATTTTATGCCATTTCTACATACGTGGTAATAAAGAGTGATTCTGAAATAACGGCAGCTATTGTACAAGATTAGTTTTCTTGTTCTAGAATAACTTCTTCAGGAAGAATAAAGGCACCCCTGTCAATTTCCCAAAAATTGGATGTTTTATCAATATCTAATCTAGAATAAAAGTGAGGGAATTTACCACTTCTTTTGTTCTTTGGGTAGGGTTCTTCAAAAATCAATTTATCTCCTAAATCTGACGAATTAAATTGAAGTAATACTAAAGCTTCATCCTGACCAAAAAAATAGTAAAGAGTTCCAGCAAGTTGTTTGGCAGTTGAAAGATGAACAAACCCATCTTTTGTATCCAATTCGGTAGTAACAAATCCGTTCTTTTTGGAAATCAGCCACTGTTCTTGAGTTAAAATTTTATAAACATTAGTTTCCATTTCAAATTCTATATTTTGATTGTTTTCAAAAATTAACATGACAATCGCCACGGGAATGACTATCATTCCAAGTATTTTCCAGCTAAAAAAATTTTTTGACATCTGTTATTTTAAAAATTAATCTCCTTTAACTTATCCTTGAGTTTTTCTAATTTAATTTTCCTCCACCAAATTTTGTTTTTATTACCCTGCTCTTCTGCCCTATGAATTTTCTTATTTAATTGGTTTATTTTTTTTGTCAAGTAAGGAGCATTAATCTTTTTCATAATTGCAAATTTTAAGGTTGATACTTAAAGTTAATAAAATTCTAATTTCTATTGCGTTAAAAAAATATTAAAAGATTACAAGTTAATTTGGTGTCTTTAAATGAAAATACAGGCTTACAAAATAAAGTCCAATTGCCCCCCACATTAAGTAAATAAAATGGGAAGAAGGAATCCAAAAATAAGCCAATACTAAATTTGAGAATAATAGGGTTCCTAATCCTATAAATAGTCTATTCCTAAAGCTGTTAATTTTTAAAAGTTTTTCAGAAGTAAAAGAAATTAATAATAAGCCTATTCCAAAAACATAAAGACCTAAAAAACGATAGATCTGAGTTAAATAGCCTTCCAATGTGTTGTTTCCTTCAATCTCAAAAAGGTCAGAAAATGACATCTGTAGTCTTACTTCATTTGCAACTTGATCTAGCAGCCATGGCTCAGAACTGATCAACCATCTAACACCAGAAATACAAAGAACTAATGCTATAAAAATTATAGGATATTTTATTAATTTATTCATAATGATTTTTTTATTTTTTTATAATCTTGTGGTTATAAGACGATAAGCCATCAGATAATGTGAGAATATAGGTTCCTTTTTCCAAAGAACTGATGTTAAGGTTTTTTCTTACTTTTCTTCGTAAAACTTCTTTACCGCTTAAATCAGATATTACCGCTTCTAGTAAAATTTCACTGTTTAAATAAATTAAATCAGTGGTCGGATTCGGATATATTGCAAAATCCGTATTTGTTACTTGAGCAGTTGACATTGATTGGCATTGAATTTCAGTACTTTGATTTTCAAATAGTTCTCCGTTTGAAACATACCAGTTATGCCATACTCCTCCAATACCAGAATCCCAGCTGTTAAGATCAAAAGAATTTTCACCCTCGTATGTGCCTTTTACTTGGTAAACTTTTATTGCGCTATTATTTTGATTCCATTCTAATTCCTGTCCTGGCGAACATGTTTCTGGATAATTTTCTGCAACCTCACAATTAACCTGTAAAAAATATGCATTGTCATCATAGTCTGGATATTCCCCGAAGACCATGGCATTACCCGTATTATCAATACAAACTGCAGTATATTCATCACATGCAATTCCTGCCACTGGGGCCCCATACTCCAAGAGGATTCTCGACATAAAAACAATATGCCTTCCTTTTCTATTGGGGTCATCATAATGCTGGTCGGTTATCACATTTGTGAGAATTTCATTTTGTAAAAATGGGTCGCCATCTACCTGAACTCTATTGTCAAAAGGGTTGGACATGGCAACATCAGAGGTGACCGTTCCATTTTGAGCTGTGAAGTAATATCCACCCATAATTGCCATTCCAGCGCTGGTTCCCCCGATAACAATATTTCTCTCAGAAATTGCTTCGTTAATAAGAATATTAACTTCAGTATCTCTTATATAATTTACGTAATTCCATTGATTACCTCCTGCAAACCAAATAGCTTCAGCACCTAAAATTTTTTCATGAATATAATTTTCATTTACAGCTGAACTGCTGTTAAACACAATTGTTTCAACGGAATTAACACTAATCCCTAATTGGGAATATAAATATTCGTTATAACCATCACTTCCAGATGTTCTTAGTACCAAAATATCTCCTCCATTTGCCTGTTCCAAAAACCATCTCATAGCATTGTCGTCTTCGGTTGAACCCCCCATCAAGCAAATACCTCCAAGGGGACTTGTAGAAATATTGTTTGTGTTGCCTGTAAAATAAGACGTATAATTTTGACAAAATATATTTACACTGAACAACATTTGTATTGTAAAAAGAGATGTAAATAATTTATTCATATTTACAATTTACGATAATTTGATATATCTAAAAGCTTACCAATTTTAAAGCAATACGGTATTTAAAAAATATGCTGTTTGGAAAATATTTCAAAAACTTACTATCTTAGGTTAAAATATAAAAACATATACTATGGAACATCTTTCCCTGCTTTTTCAATTAATCGTTTCAATTTCTGTATTGTTTGTATGGATTTTTAGATACGATAATATTATAATTGAATTTAAACATTATGGTTATTCTGATCTTATTAGAAATTTTGTAGGAGCTTCAAAAATATCAATATCAGCTTTACTTATTATGGGTATATGGTATAATGAAATAACGTCTTATGCCGCTCTAGCAATGGCCTTTTTTATGTTATGTGCTCAGCTTTCCCACATCAAGGTTAAAAATCCTTTTATGAAGTTCATACCTTCTTTGGTTTTTTTACTTATGTCACTATTTATTGCTTCTTATAACTGTGGGCTGATTTAATGGATGTAAACTACATAATTATAATTTTTACTGCCATTTCTTTCATTTCGTATGGCATAAATTCATTTATTTCAAAAAAAATGATTGCTGAATTTGGAAGATGGGGGTTAGAAAAAAGAAGAAAACATATTGGGGCTTTTCAGCTGATCTGTGGATTAGGAATATTAGCCGGACTTAAATACGAATTAATGCTAATTGCTAGTTCATTGATTTTAATTGGTATGATGCTTGTAGCTATATATGTGCGAATCAAGATAAAAGACAACATTTCTGAAATCATCCCTGCAATCGCATATCTGGTTTTAGGAATTATTATTTTATATAGCATTTAATTATTTAAAATAAGCCTTCTTCGTTGAGTATGATAAATAAGTTTATGATTAAAAATCTTCCTTTTCTATTGTCAGGAATTGTTGTTGGAATCATTTTATTTCAATCAGGTCTAGTTGCACCTGCTATAAATAAATTGGTTAATACCAATGATGCCAGCAATCTTTTAAGGTTTATATGGCCCAAATTTTTTATACTAATTGGATTTATTTCTTTTGTTTCTTTTCTGATTGCATTTTATTGTAATACGGATCAAAACCTTTTTAAATATTTCTCTTTTGCAAGCTTTATCCTGATGTTAATATGCTATTTAATTATTCCGTCAATAAATGAAGCAAAAGACACCTCAAATGAACAACTATGGTCAATATTACATTTACTCACCATAGTACTTACACTTATTACATTACTGTTAAATGTACTTGCCATTTATTTTTGGAAGTCAAATAACCAGATTCATTGAAAAAATTGTATTATAACTTTGTTAATGCCTGTATATTAATCCCGACACATGGATTATATTTTGATATAAAACTTAGTCGTAGGTTTTTCAAAAGGGATCTTAGGATCTACCTTATTCAACTTTAATTAAATAAACTATATGAATAAATTATTTACACTATTTTTTTTAATTTCAATTTCTATAAATTGTCAGAATTTGGATTTAATAAACCCCGAAAATAATATTGGTGTAAATAACTGGAGCATTGTTAATGACGATGTTATGGGCGGAATCTCAAAATCTTTTCTTTCAATAAATGAGGATGAAAATTTAATTTTTAAAGGCTATTTATCCTTGGAAAATAATGGAGGATTTGCATCTTCTAGACTAAGCATCGATAAAGAAAAATTAAAGGGGGTTAAATCATTTAAAATAAAATTTAAAGGAGATGGCAACACTTACAAATTAAGACTAAGACAGGGCAATAGACGTGCGTCTTACTCCAGCGATTTTATCTCCGTTAAAAATAAATGGCTTGAAGTAGATATCCCAGTTGAAAATTTTAAACCAACCTGGCGCGGATATACATACTCAGATTATCCTGCTGTAGAAATTGAAAAAATTAATTCATTAGGCTTACATATCTCTGACAAACAAGAAGGAGAATTTACACTAGAGATTGAATATATAAAAGCAACCTATTAATAATATATTTAACGCCATGAAAAGATATTCTCTAGCTCTTTTAGGATTGATTTTATTTTCATCTGGGTTGTGTGTTTTTGGAGAGGCAGTAATTTCAAAATACGAGGATGTGAATTGGTTTTGTACAGGAACAATTTCTTTAGTTTTCATAAACGCTGGACTCGGGCTTATGATAAAAAATAAATGGGGCACTTTTTAAATTTAAAAAAATATAAATCTGACAAGTAAACGCTTTTCATTTAGTATGTTTGCAAAATGTCTAAACCCCTGTCAATTAGATTAATTTTACTGTTTCTCTCAGTGTCTTCCATTTCTATGGCACAAAGTAATGACGAGATAAAAAATTTTAATCAGGACTCATTGGTTAATCTTGATGACATTGTTGTTACTGGAACAAAAACTCCAAAAAGAAAAATAAATTCTCCGGTCATTATCAATGTAATAAACAGTAATACGATAAATAATGTTCAGGCTTGTAATCTGTCAGAAAGCCTTTCCTTCCAAAGCGGACTCAGAGTTGAAACAGACTGTCAAACTTGTAATTATACTCAATTAAGAATCAACGGTATGAGTGGAGGGTTTTCACAAATATTAATTAATGGTAGGCCCACTTTTGGACCTCTAATGGGCTTGTATGCCTTAGAGCAATTTCCCTCAAATATGATTGATAGAATTGAAATTATGAAAGGGGGCGGCTCTACATTATACGGATCAAGTGCGATTGGCGGGACAGTTAATATAATTACAAAAACCCCAAAAAAGAGTACTTCAGAAATAGAATTTTCTAACAGTATAATTGCGAATCGGTCTAATGACTATTCATTGAGTGCAAATTCCAGCGTCGTATCAAAATCTAAGAAATCAGGGCTTTCACTATTTGTAAATAAAAGAGAGCGTGAATATTACGATAACAATAATGACAATTATTCTGAAATACCACATTTAAATAATATTTCTCTAGGCGGTAATTTATTTTTTATTCCAACCGAAAACAAAAAACTGGATATTAATTTTAGTAAAATATTCGAATATAGATATGGAGGTGAAATGATAAAAAACACTCCGGTACACAATGCGCAGCAAGCAGAGGAAAGAACCCATAATATATTCACGGGAAATATTGATTATGAAGTATATTTAAATGATTTTAATTCCTCTTTAATCTCATATTTTGCTTATCAAAGAACTGACAGAGAGCATTATACAGGCATTCTTCCTGAAAGTGATTCGGATGAGTATACCAATTTTTTAGTAAATCCACCCTATGGATATTCTAATGTCGAGACTATTAACACTGGGGTTCAATTTAATCACATTTTTAAGAATCTAAATTCCAGTAATATTCTAACTATGGGTTTTGATTTATTGTATGACAAAGTGTTTGATGAAATCTCTTCTTATAACTATTTGATAAATCAAATTTCTAGAGACATAGGGGTGTTTTTACAAAGTGACTGGGAAATAAATGAAAGGGTATCCTTGCTTTCGGGTGTTCGTGCCGATTTTCATAATTATGTGGACAAAACAATTTTCAGCCCAAGGGTTTCAATGCTGTATAAATATGACGAAAAATTACAATTTAGATTAGGCTTTGGAACAGGGTTTAGAGCGCCACAAGCACTAGATACAGACTTACATATCGCTTTTGCAGGGGGTGGGATTTCTAGAATAACAATTTCAGAAGAATTAAAAAAAGAGAAATCCAACAGCTATAATTTATCATTAAATTTTGATGAAGTGCATGAGAATTGGATTGCAGGTTTCACGATAGACTTATTTTATAATATTCTAGAGAACTCATTTATTTTGCAGCCTGTAGGGCAAGATGAATTTGGAGAATTATTTGAAAAACAAAACGGAGATAGAGCCGTGATAAAAGGGGTCAATTTTGAGACTAGAGCAAATATTAATAACCAATTTCAATTTGAGAGCGGGTTTACAATTCAAAGTAGTAATTACGAAAACCCTGTTCAATACATGAGTGAAATACCAGGAATTAAAGAATTTATTAGAACCCCAAAAGATTACGGATATGCTCTGGTAAACTATACTAAAAATAATATTTCCTCCACGTTAAATTATGTGTATACTGGTTCAATGAAAATTCCTCACTTTGCCGGCTCAATAAATCAAACAGTTGATGAAATAAAATCCTCCAGATCATTTCATGAACTTAGTGCAAAAATTAACCAAAATATTAAGGTTAAAGAGAATTCTTTTGACATCTATTGTGGTGTGAAAAATATTTTTAATGCTTACCAAAATGATTTTGATATTGGAAAAAATAGAGATAGCAATTATATCTATGGGCCTTCTCAACCAAGGACAATTTATATCGGAATAAAATATAATCTAGAGTAATCTGGATTGACGGCAGCGCTGAATTAAATTTAACAGAAAAGTTTTTTTATTATCTTTAAATGATAACAATAAATTTAAATTAAATGAAAAAAATATTATACTCAATCTTTCTAAGTTTTTTCCTTTTTTCTTGTAATTCAGGAACCCAATCAAACAAAGCAACTTCAACAGAAGCTTTTGAAAAAAATTCAAAAACAATGCAAACCTTATTAGATGGTTATGCTAATGAATCTGTTGATTATTCTCATTTTTCTGAAGATGTTGTTTTTAAAGGCACTCTGCTTGGAGCTCCTGATTCCTTAAAATTAGACCAAATCAAAGGAATGCATAAGCAGTTTTTTGAAAAATATGATGTGAAACATATGGCTCCATTTAATTTTCTTCAAGGAGTAAATCCGGATACAGGAGAGTCTGATGGTTCGGTTAGATTTTACTATGATATGCAGGTAACAAATTCCTCTAATGGTAAGTCTGTTGTAATACCAATTTACGAGTCGTTTGATTTTGACGATCAAGGTAAGGCTGTTTATGTTCAGTGGTATTGTGATTGGACAGCTTCAATGTCATCATTAGACTAATAATGTAAAAAAAATGGCTTCTAAATTTAGAGGCCATTTTTATATTTATACTAAGTTGATTATGAAAAGACTCAAAAAAATTAGAGATATTTTAAGTGTAGTATGGGGGATAAGTATTGTTGCTCGTATTATTAGTAAAACAACTAATTTATTTGAAATACCAAAATGGAGTGGTGTCGCAATTTTGATTAATATATTCTTGGTGATTTTATTATCAGTATTTATCTACTTTAAGAAAAAAAATTAAGAATTAATGAAAAAATTAGTGTTACTCCTTGCACCATTTTTATTTGCTTGTGAAAAAGATGACGATGAAACTCCTAATATGTGTATTGATGAAACTCTAATTAATTTAGAATTTGTCTGCAGCGAAGAGGCCCAACCGGTATGTGGTTGTAATGGAATTACTTACGGCAATAGCTGTGAAGCCTTTAACTGGAACGGCGTAATAGCATATTCAGATGGGGCCTGTAACTAACAAAATAAAAAACAATAATTAAATCCTTATTGTTTTTGTAACTATATACTTCTAAATCTCCTTGCGCCAGCCCAAGCAACTTTTTTAGATCTTCCTAAAAATGACTTGGCTTCTATTCTGTCATTAAATTCGTTTCTAGCTGAATTTAACTGAGGATTTCCGTTATCTTGATTTTTCATTGCATTATTTTATAAAAAAATTCGGCCGCAAAAATACTTATAAATTTGAATTTATATAATTTTTTAAATAAAAATTTTTGTAAAATTTTAAATACGTAAAAATATAAATTCTGTATCTTGATATTTCAACAAATAAAGTGTGAAAAAGCTAATTATCTTACTGTTCTTTCCGTATTTAATTATTGCTCAAAATTTCAAAATTGAACATAAAGTAAATGACGATAAGACAGTAGATTTTTCGTATAAAAATCTGAGTCCAAATAGCATTACAGTAGTTGTTAATTTTAGTTTTTTAGAAAATACATTAAGTCCTAGTAGAGTTGTAGAAAAAGTTTCAAAACCTGAGGGTAGACTATTCACTCTCAAACCAATGAATACTGAACAAAATATAGGCTTTAATTATTCTTACTTATTTTTTAATTACAAAATAAATCCTAAGATTGATAATAAATTTGTTTACATATTGCCTTACGAAAAAGAATCTGTAATGTATGTTGAAGAACTATCATACTTAGGCTCTACCTATTCAGAAAAAGAAGAGCCAAAAGGCTGGAAATCATACTCTTTTTCAAGTGACGAAGTTCAAAAAATATTTTCTGTAAGAAAAGGGGTTGTAATTGATGTGGTTCGAGACTATGATGTTGATACTACTAAAACTTTTACATATTATAATAAAATGAACTCTGTAAAAATTGAACATAGCGATGGAACAATAGCTTTGTATTCAGGATTTAATAAAAATGAAATCTATGTAAACAAAGGAGATATGGTGTACCCAAAATATAATGCTCTTGGCCAAACCGTTATATATGATAATAGGAAAAAACACAGAATTAATTTTTCTCTTTATTATTATTCAACTAAAAATGGATTAAAATTGTCTAGCCTTTTTAAAAATGATCAAGTTGAAAATATTTATATAACTCCGACTTTTTTTCAAAATAATGAACCTGTAGAGTTGAAAAAAGATTTTTTTTATGAATCTGATTATAATGATAAAATACTTTTTCAGAACTTGAGTAAAAGACAAATAAAAAAATATAAAAAAGGCAACTTAATATTATAATCAACATGTAATATGAAAAAACTTTTTCTAATTTTAGTAATTATAATAGCTTCTTTAAATTTCTTATACACTTTTGGTTATCAAGGTGGGCCGATGAGTCAATTCGAGTTTCTGACCCGAATACTTGGGAGTGTGGTTTTTTGCCTAGGAGCTCTGTTACTATTAATTAAGAAACTTAAATGAAGCTTAATGAGTGTAAACGAGCTTCAAACTTTTAGATATTAAAATCATTCACATTGGTTGTTAAAAAAACTTAAAGATCCATAATTGTAATCACTGTAAAAACTATGCTCAGCATTTGAAGCTCTAATTTGAGAAACCATTCCTGTTATACCTTGACTAACAAAATTGACAATTGTTGGATAATCATCTGGATTAGCAAAAACATTAGCTTGAATAATACTTGAATTTAAAGCATATCCATCAGAGTTTATTTGATTGTTAGTTAGTAATTCATTATGTATAGCAATAGAGTTGGCAACTGAAATTCCAGGAACTCTTGCAAATCTCTCAGGATATATAGGTTGGCGGTCGTTTTCATAAAGATCATTGCAAATTCCTCTTGATTCTAATTCAGCAATATTAGCCATCGCTTGATCGAGCCCAAGTGGATAGTTATAAGAAGAATTGTCATCATACCTTGCCAGTCTATACGCAAATGGACTAAGTCTTGAATCAAAGCCTGTGTTTTGTGCTCTTGAGCAATAACCCACACCCGTCAAGTTCCATATAGCTGAAAAAGCGGCAGAAAAGTTTGAGCCAGCACTCATGCCAATTGAAAACCTAGGTGTATTATAAGTCATCCAACCTCTACTAATAAATTCATCGGTTATTATTTTTATATTTCTATAATCGATGTTATTAACAGTATCTATTGGGTGTGTCATAAATCGTCTTTCACCATCACCATCTATATCTTGATCTAAGGTAATTTCTTCTCCCTCAGTAGAAACAATAGCATATCCAGCCGCAATAGCTGCATTAGTAAAGCTCCTCATTTCAACCCCACGTATAAAGCCTCCTGCATCTCCACCTGTGCCATGGAAGAGATATATAACACCTATCGGATTTGTTGGAAAAAAATAGTAAACATTTTTAGGGTTGTTAAATCCCTCAATAACTTCATAAGTAATAGCATATGTCGGCATATCATCAACTACTGCTGTGACAGAAATATTTTGATTGGGCATTATCATAGTGGTGTGCCACTCCTTAGGTCTATCTAGAAACGAAATATCACCCGTCCATTCACCAAATGTCTGCGTGCTATCATAGGCAACACTCCATAAATGCACAGTCTTGCCAACCTGAAAAGTTCCTGAGCCATAACCATTATTTACGGTCAGATTAAATGTTTGGGTTGGAGTTACAATATTATCCTTACTACAACTTGCTAAATACAGAATAACAAATAATAGAAAACACATGTATCTCATATTTTTAAAGGTTTCTAATTAGACATCAAAAATATTTAAAGCTTTAATTTATTTAATAATTCTAAAGTTTGCAAAAATTTACTTTTATTAAGGATTAGTCTGACAATGATTCAGTAGTTAACCATAAACAACTTTTTTTACTAACTTGTAAAAATTATGATTTGCTAACCCCTAAACAACCACCAAACTTATATGGCAACAAAAAATAAAGATTTAATAAATAATATATCTCAAACAATTTCCAAAGAATTAAAAAAAGCTAACGGAGGCAACAAGAAACTTATTGACACATTACAAAAGATTTTAGATAAGCTTTCATAAATGAAAAAGCTAATACTATTACTGTTTATTCCACTTGTATTTAGCTGTAGTGATAATTCAAATGAAATTAGTGTGCCTGAAAATTCAATTTGCATTGAATTAAGAATTGGTGAATATTATGCTGAAGATGGATCAAACAAAATTATTCTTCCAAACGAAATTGATGGCAGATTTAATTGGGGACAAGAACAAGATGGAGAAATTGTAATGTATGGATTTATAACTCAAAACAATTGTGAATTAGATTTTACAGATACTTGGGGTAATTGGATTTTAACATTAACGGATAATGGGAATATATTGTCAGAGGACGGAAGTAAAATATATTATTATATTGATTAGATAAATTAAACCAACAAACAATATTTAAATCCATCTTCTTGTTTTAGCCTTGTATAGCGAATATTCTTTACCAAATTTTTCTGTAAGGAAAATCTCTTCTCTTTTTATTTGAAATCTATTTATCCAAAAATAAAAAAGGAAGGGTGTTGAGATTGAAAAAATATTCAAATAGAATATTGATGTTGATATAACGATCATCAACAAACCTAAATACATTGGGTTTCTTGAATATTTATAGATCCCAGAGGTTATAAGTTTGTTAACTTTTTTAAACTTTATTGGATCAATTGTAGTTTTTGATTTTATAAACTTAAAAATTGGATTAATTAAAATAAGTATCCCAATTAAAAGAATAAGAATAGATATTAAATCTTGATTTGGTAAATGAAATAAATCAATTTTTTTAGATGAAAAATAATTAGAACTAACTAAAATCAGAACTAATATTGGGGGTGGTATTTTTAACATTTTTTAAATATTACTATAAAGAATAAGATATGCCTATGATTTAGGTTTTTTCGTACCAAAAAATGGTAGAATAACAAACAAGAATATCATAATACAAATAAGCCCAATAACATCTGTTACATCTCCATCTCCCTGAAATAATTTGAATATTTCATAAATTACACATACAATCAGCACAAATAATGTAATCCTACTTAAGGGTTTTACTATTTTTTTATAATCCATAATTCAAATATAAGTAAAGTAAGTTCAACCTGCTTAAGAGGCTTAGAAGCATAGGACTTGAATAGGAGGATATGCCTGTGATTTAGTTATTATCTAAAAACAAAGAGGCTAAAATCATTGATATAACAATCACGGAAATAATGCAAATAATCAGTTTTGTTTTTCCTTTTTCTTTTCCTATTTTACTTAGATCTCCTGCATTTCCTTGTCCTTGTTCAAAATACATATTATTGATTTTTAATCACAATTTACGATATTTAAATAGTGTATAAAGCATTATACAATAAACCCTAAATAACTTTTTCACTAACTTGTAAGAACTATCATTAAAAAAACATTATGAAAAACCTTTATATTTTATTATCATTTTTAATTTTATTTCAGAGTTGTTTTAGTTACAAATCCGTGAATTATGATACTATTTCAAATGATAATAAAAAACAAAAGATTCAGATTGAAATGCTTGATAGAACAAAATTTGACGGTCAATTGGTTTCTGCAGATGATAAAACAATCACTTTAGAAAATAATGGAAACACACAAGCAATACTTAAGAAAGATATTTACGAAGTAAAAGTTGTAAAGTTTTCAACACTTAAAACGCTGATCAATGTAGCCAGAGGAGGTGCTTGGATAGCAGCAGCAGCAGGTATTATTGTTGTTGTGTCCCTAATAGGAGTATAAAAACATTCGACGTGAAAAAGCTAATACTATTGCATACGGATACATTTAAAGATTCTATAGTTAGTGATAACTTATTTATTGTAACCTTGATAGTACTTGTGTTTTGTTTAATATTCTTATTGTATAGGTTTATAAAAAAATGAAAAAGCTATCTAAAATTGCATTATTTGGAATACTTGTTCAATGTGCAGGGCTGATATATGGGATTGTAAATAAAGCAGAGGACATAATTATAATGTGTCTAATTTTTATGTTTGTATCCTGCTTACCGTTATTTGATAAGAAAAAATGAAAAAGCTAATACTATTACTATTTATTCCACTTGTTTCATTTAGTCAAATAAATGACCAATCAAAATTAAATTTAGAAAATATGGTTAAGTTCTCTGATGTTGAAAGTGCTCCATTTTATATTGACTGGTGTGCATCAAATCTTGCTGAAGATGGAATTCGAGAATGTACAGACTCAGGTATAAAGTTATTTGCAAAACGAAATTTTGATACTCAATTAGCCAATGAATTAAAGCTTTCAGGATTCCAAAGAATAACTAGCGCTTTTGTAATAAATAAAAACGGAGATGTAGTTGATATTAGAGTTAGAGCTCCTCATCCTCAACTTGAAGATGAAGCCGTTAGAGTAATTAACCTACTTCCAAAAATGGAGCCGGGAAGACAAAATGGCGAGGCTGTTTCAGTTTCCTATTTGTTACCAATAATTTTTAAAGTACAAAGCGATTCGTTTAATCCAATTTTAAATGTTGTTGACGTTGATGGTGATAATGTAGAAGTCTCTTTTTCATCTGTTGAAAATACACCAATTTACCCTGGTTGTGAAAAAGGAAATAATGAGAAGAGAAGAAGGTGTATGTCTGAAAAGATTGCAAAATTCGTTCGTAAAAAATTCAACACTAAATTAGCTGAAGGCATTGGTCTTTCAGGAAGACAAAGAATTAGCGTTATTTTTAAAATTGATAAATTAGGAGATGTCGTTGGTGTTAGGGCAAGAGCTCCTCATCCTCAACTTGAAAATGAAGCGATAAGAGTAATTAATTTACTTCCAAAAATGAAGCCTGGAATGCAACTTGGAAAAGCTGTTGTTGTTCCATATTCATTACCGATAAATTTTGAAGTTAAAGAAGAGGTGTATAAGATTGAGTATTTCAACCCTGACTAAACCAAGATACGATATGAAAAAGCTAATACTATTACTATTTATTCCACTTGTCTTTCAAGGGTGTTTTAGTTATAAAACTGTAAATTATAGTCAAATTTCAAATGATAAAAAACAAAAAATTATTGTTGAAACAATTTATAAAGAAAATATTAAAGGAAAGCTGATTTCTATAGATGAGAAACAAATAACCTTAAAAAAAAGTGGTGAGTTAAAAACGATTAATAAAGAAGATATTCGATTTCTTAGTGTAATGAAATTTTCAGTTTCTAAAACTGCCGAAGTAGTTGTTGGAGGATATGTAAACTCCAAAAAGAACTAAACCAACATACGATATCAAAAAGCTAATACTAAAGAAAAATGGATAAACTTGAAAAACTTATATATTCTGTTAAATACTTGCCTCAAATATTATATTTTGGCTCAGCAGCCCTTCTAATTTTGGTCATATTTCTTGACATTAATCTTATTGAAATAATAATTCCTCTTTCCCTTTTCTTTATTTATATGACTTATTTAGCAATTAAAAATTATAAATCCGGTGGTGTAGACCCCGTAGAAAAATTTATTTATTCAAATAAATATCTACCTCCGCTTTTATATTTTGGATCTGCAGGAATTATTTTTTATGATATTTATTGTAATATATTTAACGGGGCATCATTTATTCCTGATCACCTTCAACTTCCTTTATTTTTTTTCTTTTTATATATGACTCATTTAGCAATCAAAAACTACAAAAAGAAATAAATCAACATACGATATGAAAAAGCCTCTTTATAAAATTGCATCTTTGATAACTATATTATTGATTAGTGAAAGGGCTCTTGATATTTTCTTTGATATCGGACCTTTTGCTCCAAAATCTGTTAAATTACTTTTTATTGTAATCGCATTAATTTTATTTGGTATTCATTTTACAAAAACAAATAAATAATTGATATGAAAAAGCTAATACTATGAAAGAATCAAAAATATCTATAGGTGCAGGCATAGGATTGCTTGCAGGAATTATAATTGGAAGTGCTACTGATAATATTGGTTTATGGATTGCGTTAGGCTTATGTTTTGGTGCAGGAATTGGAACTGTATTTGAAAAAAAAAATACTAAATGAAAAAGCTAATACTATTACTATTTATTCCACTTGTTTCTTTTGGGCAAACAAAATTTGAATATTACGAAAGCGGAGCAGTTAAAAGCAAAGAAAACTATGTAGATGGTAAACTGCAAGGTGAGATGATTAGTTACTACGAAAGTGGGGCGGTTAGAATAAAAGCCAAAAATGTAGATAATAAACTACAAGGTGAAGCTGTTAGTTACTACGAAAGTGGAGCAGTTAAAGGCAAAAGTAATTGGTTTGGTGGTAAGCTACAAGGTGAAATGATTCTGTACTACGAAAACGGAACTCTTAGAGCCAAAGGTAATTATGTAGATGGCATAAAAGATGGTAAAAGGATTAGATATAATAAAAGCGGAGAAGTTATAGACGAAGTCAACTATGTAGATGGCAAGCCAAAAGTTACTATTAACTAAAAACCAACATACGATAAATCATAAACAACTTTTTCACTAACTTGTAGATACATTAAAAAACTACAAGCTGTAATGATTAATATTTTTAAAAAAACAATTTTACTTCAAATTTTTATTTTTATTTCCTTGATTACTTTTACCATAATCGAAGAAAGTTTACTGCCATTTCAAGAAGTTCCTTCAGATTTTAATATTATTGAAGGAATTGTGTTCTTATTCATTATTGTATTGTTACCATTTATGTGGTATTTCTTGTACAAACTAAAACCTATCGGTAAAAAGTTGTTTATATTTTATCTTATTTTGGGCGCTATTAGTTATTTTATAATATCAGATTATTCATATGTTGTTACAAGTTTAACTCCTTTTTTAGAATTTGGTGAAAATGCATTGATACTTTTGGATGGTATAATTTTAGCATTTTTATTTTTCACTGACGTAAAAGAAAATTTTAAATAATTTATGGCTAAGTTCTTCTTAAAACTTCTAAAATATGTACTTAAATTTTTAGACGATTTACCTATAATTGGTACGGCAAGAAAATTTGCAGAAAAAAATTTAGAAATTACATTACTTATAGTCTTTACTCTGTTTCTTATTTATTCAATTTATAAATTCAAAAAGCATAAAAAGAAATGAATTATAGACTTTGATAATGTGTAACAACTAAACCAACATACGATATGAAACTAAAAGAATTTATTTATAATAAAGAGACAAAGGAATCTAATTTAGCAGGGGTTTTATTTGTTGTTTTAGTAACAGCAATATGTATAGGAATACTTTATTATTTCTTTTGGATATAAACCAACATACGATATGAAAAAGCTAATACTATTACTATGAAAGAATCAAAAATATCTATAGGTGCAGGCATAGGATTGCTTGCAGGAATTATAATTGGAAGTGCTACTGATAATATTGGTTTATGGATTGCGTTAGGCTTATGTTTTGGTGCAGGAATTGGAACTGTATTTGAAAAAAAAAATACTAAATGAAAAAGCTAATACTATTACTATTTATTCCACTTGTGTCTTTTTCTCAACCTCCCTCAGGTAAGGCATATGAAGTATTCACACTTATAAACGAAGCACGTACCAACCCTAAGTTATTCCTTAATAAATACGAAAAAGATATTTTAAAATATGAGCCTAAATTTGCTGAAAAACTCAAAAAATCAATTCCCATTAAAAAGATAATTTGGGATGAAGACCTAGCTCTTAATTGCAAGCAGAGAGTATATGGAAATCTTAATCCAATTTATATGGGTTCAAATAAAATGTGTGGGACCTCAACAAATTACGGAAATGGTTATGACAATGAACCTGCAATTAGATTCTTAAGTAGTGCATACACACATATTATGAATGAAGAAGATATATATGTTGGATTTTTTATTGATTCAAATGGACACACCCTAATTTGGGGTAAAACTTGTGATCGAAAAAATATTGTATTTAATTTTAATAAAACTATAGATAGTTCTAATGTTGATTTTAAAAGATTAAAGACTGGTGCAAATGAATTGAATATTAATAATATGGATAAAGAGATGATTAAGGAGATTAATTTTGTCCGACAATACCCAAAAGTCTATGCAGAAATAATAGCTCATCATTTGTCAAATGAATCAAAGTCTTGGTGGGGGCTAGAAAAGGATGAGTTGGAAGCTGGTCTAGAATTAATTGAAGAATTAAATTTAATGACCCCTGCACAGTTGTTGTACCCTAAAAGATGTGTTTATGAAGCCGCAAAAAAACACGGAGAAGACTGTAAAAAAAGAGGCTTCTCCGATCATACTGGCTCTGATGATTCAAGTCCATTTTCACGTATATCTGATTATTGCAATGGTTTGAGAGGGAATGAAAATTTAGTAGGAGGAGATAAAAGTGCACGAATATTAGTAATTCAATTATTAATTGATAGCGGAATTAGTAGCAGAGGTCATCGATACAATATGCTTGATCCTTCTTGGAATTATATTGGATGTTACGGTTACAAATCAGAAGAAATGTATAATTATGTACAAAACTTTGCAAAAGATTAAAATAAAAAAAT
>CABWYN010000006.1 GCA_902509675.1 uncultured Bacteroidota bacterium
ATTATCTGTATCAATTTTGGCTTGATTTGTAAGACCAGTATCAAATAGTCTTTTGTAATTGGTTTTGTTAATTTTAACAAATGAGATATCTAAAGTACTCTGATTTAGTTTATATCCAATCCCGAGTGAAAAACTACTGACTGAATCGTCAAAATTATTGACATAATCTTCTGACGGACTATGGGGAACATTACTAGAATTATAGGGACTATCTTGTGACATGTATCCACCTCTAAAGCTAAATCTATCTGAAATTATTTCAGCTCCAACTCTATAAGTATTAATTTCTTTAAGAGTAGAGTTTATATCTTGATTTATATTTGAAAAATAGTTATCATTTTCAGGCTTAAATTTCATTGAACTGTAATCTTGTCTTGAGTAATCAAAACTTATTAGGCCAAAATTTTTAAATACAAATGCACCACTTGCAGTAATTTTTGAAGGCATTTTCAATTCATAATCTTCATAAATATTTATGGAATTTGGATTGGTAACAAGAAGTGAACTTTCATCTAGTTCGTTTATCATTGATGTTTCTAAATACTGACTCGTTTCTTCCGAAATAGTAAACCAGGTAGGGGAATCGTATGTGAATCCAATTCTAACAACATCAGAAATTTTTGAAATCATTCCAAATTGAGCTGAAAAACCTTCTCCCAATGTTGAAAGTCGATTTTCAAAATAAACTCCGTTTACTCTAAATTGACCAGGGTCTCCATTTTCATTAGTTTCACTAAAGATTGTATAATTATCATAATCTATAAAATGACTATTGAGATTAACACCTAAATAAATATTTTTATTGTACTGCATTCCAATATTGGCAGTTAGTTTACCATTATATCCCCTTGCTATTGATCTGTAGGTTTGATTAAATAATCCAGGTTGAATATTAGAATAATAAGTACTATTGTCATTAGTATATTCGTTAGGCTCGATAATAAAAGATTCATAGCCTAAAAATGCTTGTTGATGTGAGAATCCATAAATATTTCCAATGTCAATATATGCATCAGTGATACTTTCTCCGTCAAATGCAGATATTTGATCTAATCTTAATCCATTAGCATTATTAAGAAAATAACTATCAATAGAATTGTTATTCGAAAAATTATAAATTGAAAATTCACTGAAATTATTTTTTGTTTGATTGTACGTTATCGCGAGGGAAATTTTACCCCAATTCGTTTGTTTATCTAAATTTTCAAAGGTTATCACACCACCAATTTGATTTAAAGTAATGTTATTTTTAGTGAATTCATTTTTTGAATTCAATACACTAGCAGAGTTGGCTTTACTATCAGAACCAAAACTGATTGAAAAATGTCCATTATTGAATATGGCCGACCCTGCAGGATTAACAGCAATTGCACTGAGATCACCACCAAGAGCTCCAAAAGCACCACTCATTGATGTAAAACGTGCCGTACCCTGGTAGGAATCACTTGAATAATTTAATGCATCGGTAATATTTTGACCAAATATAGAATATACAGTACCTAATAAAAGAAACAGAATAATTGTTAATTTATTTTTCATTGTAATAAGATTTAATTTTTGTTAACCAATTTTTCCACCTCTCGACGAACTTCCACCTGAAGATCTAGATGAGCTACCTCTTGAAGAAGATGAGCTACCTCTTGAAGAAGATGAGCTGTAATTTGATCTGGAGGAGCTACTTGGCGAATATCCAGAATTAGCAGGTTTGTAATCATTACTTGGTCTTGAGTAATTAGTATTACTGCTTGGTTTTGAATAATTGCCACTTGGCTTGGAGCGTGAGTAGTTATTACTCGGCTTTGCGTTTGGCCTAGATAGATTATTCGAGGATCCACTGCTAAAAGGTTTGTTATAGTAGTCTCTGTTAATCCTAGCGGCATTATTAATTCTGTCTATTCTATTAAGACGGTCGTTCAAACTACTAGATGCTGTTCTACTGAATCTATTTTTAATACTTGAATTACTGACAGAAAGTGACCTTGACGAAATTGCATTTCGTGAACCTCTTCTTCCACTTATTAAAGATACAGGAGTATTCCAATTTCTTGAATAAGGGTTGTTATTATACCAGGAATTATATCCATACCCCCACATACTAGCGTATCCTTGATAACCATATCCGCCATAGAATGAGTTATAATAGCCAAAAAAGGGATTAAACGGATCATACATTCCCCAATAATAAGGGTGTGGTCTGGACCAAAAATTATTATATCCATAACCCCAAACGTTTCCATATCCATATCCATAATTCCACATCCAATTAGGATATCTCCATCTTGACCAGAAGCTGTCATTGTGGTATGAATGAATATTAATAACAACAGAGTTTTTACTCTCGCCCCAAGGGCCATATGTACTAGTTGAGTCGTTTTCAGAGGATCTGTAATTTTCAACATCGGTAAATAACTGTTCGCTAGAGCCATCATCAGTATATGCAATCACTTTTTCAGCAAATGCACTCTTATAATATTCGTTACTTTGTTTATCCTCAGAAATATTTTCATTGGCTGAACTGAGTTGTTCAGTTGGTTCATTAGTTTTATAGATACCATCATTTACGTATCCGCTGTATTGATAGGTTCCACAAGAAAAAGAAATTAAAGAAAGTAATACTAGGTAAATTATATTTTTAATATTTAATTTTTTTATCTGATCCATAACTTTAATTTTAATTGTTGAACATGCTAAAAATTAACTAGATTTGTAGTCTGTACACTAATAAAATAACAATTGTTATGCCAATTTACGAAAAATGGGTAAGAAACTAGTATCGAGAGAAGAAGATTATTCTAAATGGTATAATGAGCTTGTAGTCAAAGCAGATTTAGCCGAAAATTCAGCAGTTAGGGGATGTATGGTTATCAAACCATATGGTTATGCTATATGGGAAAAAATGCAAGCTCAATTAGATAAAATGTTTAAGGAAACAGGCCATGTAAACGCATATTTTCCTCTTTTTGTTCCTAAAAGTCTCTTTGAAGCTGAAGAAAAAAATGCTGAAGGTTTTGCAAAAGAATGTGCTATTGTAACTCATTATAGACTTCAAAATGATCCCGATAACAAAGGGAAGCTTAGAGTTGATCCCAAGGCAAAGCTAGAAGAAGAGTTAATTATTCGACCAACGAGTGAAGCAATAATTTGGAATACGTATAAAAATTGGATTCAATCTTACAGAGATTTACCTATACTTATTAATCAATGGGCTAATGTGGTCAGATGGGAAATGAGAACGAGACTTTTTCTTAGAACCGCTGAGTTTTTGTGGCAAGAAGGACATACTGCACATGAAGAGAAATCCCAAGCCATTGAAGAAACCAAAATGATCAATGATTTGTACGCGGAATTCGCTGAAAATTTTATGTCTATGCCTGTGATAAAGGGTGTAAAGTCTAAAAATGAAACCTTTGCAGGAGCTGAAACTACCTATTGTATTGAAGCACTCATGCAAGATGGAAAAGCTCTGCAGGCTGGTACTTCTCATTTTTTAGGTCAGAATTTTGCTAAAGCGTTTGACGTGAAGTTTGCTGATAGAGATGGAAAATTACAATATGTTTGGGCTACTTCTTGGGGTGTTTCTTCTAGACTGATGGGTGCTTTAATAATGACTCACAGTGACGACTACGGATTAGTACTTCCTCCAAAACTAGCTCCTTTTCAGGTGGTTATTGTTCCAATATATAAAAACGATGATGAGTTAAATCAAATTTCAGCCGTAGCTGAGACTCTTAAATCTAATCTGATAAAAAATAATATTTCCGTAAAATTTGATTCAAGAGATACAATTAGGCCGGGTCAAAAATTTGCTCAGCATGAAATTCAGGGCGTCCCGGTTAGGATTGCAATAGGACCCAAAGATTTACAAAATAAAACAGTTGAAATAGCAAGACGAGATAATCTAACCAAAGAATATATCAACTTTGATCTTGCGACAGATCATATCATTCAATTATTAGATGAAATCCAAAGTAATTTATTAGAGAGGTCCCTAAAATTTCGAGATGAAAATATCACAAAGGTTGACACTTTTGACGAATTTAAAAATGTATTAGAAAATAAAGGAGGATTTATTTCAGCTCATTGGGATGGAAGCTCTGAAACTGAAAATAAAATTAAAGAATTAACAAAGGCAACAATAAGATGCATCCCTGAAAACAGTGATAATGAATCGGGTGAGTGCGTTTTTTCTGGGAATCCCTCCAACCAAAGAGTATTATTTGCTAAGGCTTACTAACTAATCAATAGATTTTTTATTACAGAAGTTGCATCATTTAAAAATAGTTGTATTTTTGCACGCGCAACTATTGTTAAACAATAAATGGCCCGTTCGTCTATCGGCTAGGACGCCAGGTTTTCATCCTGGTAAGAGGGGTTCGATTCCCCTACGGGCTACAAAATAAAAATATATTATGGCAAATCATAAATCAGCTATTAAAAGAATTAGAAGTAGCGAAACAAAAAAGCAAAGGAATAGGTATCAGCATAAAACTGCTAGAACAGCAATGAAGAAGTTTTTTGATACTACAAAAAAGAAAGATGCCGAAAAAGAATTACCGGCACTTAATTCTATGATAGATAAGCTTGCAAAGAATAATATTATTCATGACAACAAAGCCTCCAATTTGAAGGCAAATGTTGCTAAGCATGCCAGTGGTTTAAAGAAGTAATCTAATTCGATCAATTCTTTAAAGTCTCTAACATAAATGAATTAGCAAAATTAAATGCTAATTCTCGAGTTTCTGGATTGCCACCTAAATTCACACCTCTTTCCACACAAAATAAAAAACCTAATTTTTGCATTAGCGGAGATGACATAGGTAGAGATAAGTAGTTCATTAAAACATCACCCTCCGAATTAAGTTTAAATAAACAATTTTTAAAACTGTACCCTTTTTTGTTAAAGGAAACGGGCTCTTGACTATCAAAAGAATGGTGAGAGTTGGGGTATGTGGTTAAACTAATATTTGCAGTTTTTGAAATTTTATTTACAAAATAATTGCACGGTTCTGCTGGCGTCCAATCGTCTATTTCTCCGATTAAAATATGAATCGGAGAATCAGTAAATTCTGTATTTTCTGGATCAAAAAAACAAGGTGGATAAAAAGCCAGGTGAGAAGCAAATTTTAAATCATCTGTTATGGCATTTTTTACGGGAAGCCAACCTGAAAACAATGCTACAGCGCCACCTAAGCTCCAACCTGTGATGGAGACTTTATCCTTATCAATTTTTGGATGATTAGCTAACTTTTCAAAAGCTCTGTATGCATCTAAAATAATTGCAGCGGTAGTAACTTCGACTTGAGAGCCAACGGTAGATTTTATATTTCTGCTTTCAAAGCTGTTAAGTTCAAATGTGGCAAAACCACTATTTTGATACATATCCAGATATTCCTTGTGATGCTCTCTCCAGCCTAGACTACCGGCGACTGCTATAATAAGAGGGAATTTTTTATTATCGTTTAATGAATCAAAGGGAATCACTAATTTTCCAAATACATCTTGTTTTTTTTGGTTATCTAAATCAGTTATTATATCACTGAGTGCAAATGGATTTGCACTTTCAAAAGAAATTTTTTCGTTGATTTGAGCATTTGATTCTACAAAAAACAAGCAAAAGAAGATTATAAGATACCGCACAAATGGATTTTAATTTAAAATTATTAGCCGTTCATCGAAATCAAAAACTCTTCGTTATTCAACGTTTGTTTAAACCTTTCATTAACAAATTCCATCGCTTCTACTGGGTTCATATCAGCAAGATATTTTCTCATAACCCACATTCTCTGAACAGTTTTTTCGTCTAACAATAGATCATCTCTTCTAGTACTAGATGAAGTAAGGTCAATTGCAGGGAAAATTCTTCTGTTGGAAATATTTCTGTCAAGTTGAAGTTCCATATTACCTGTTCCTTTAAATTCTTCAAAAATAACTTCGTCCATTTTAGATCCCGTTTCTGTTAGAGCGGTTGCTATAATTGATAGAGATCCGCCGTTTTCAATATTTCTGGCTGCTCCAAAAAATCTTTTTGGTTTATGCAATGCATTTGCGTCAACACCACCACTTAAAATTTTACCAGAGGCAGGTTGAACAGTATTGTAAGCTCTAGCCAGTCTAGTAATAGAATCCAATAAAATAACAACATCGTATCCGCATTCAACAAGTCTTTTAGCTTTCTCTAGGACTATATTTGCTATTCTTACATGCTCATTCGCTTCTTTGTCAAATGTTGAGGCAATTACCTCTCCCTTAACATTTCTTTGCATATCAGTAACTTCTTCGGGTCTTTCATCAATTAATAAAATAAGTTGATAAACTTCAGGATGATTTGCTGCTATAGCATTTGCTACATCCTTAAGAAGCATTGTTTTACCTGTTTTAGGCTGGGAAACAATCATACCTCTTTGACCTTTTCCAATTGGTGAAAATAAGTCAATAACTCTAGTAGATATTGTATTGTTTTTATCAGCTAAATTAAATTTTTCTTCAGGAAATAATGGAGTCAGGTGTTCAAATGAAACTCGGTCCCTTACTATCTTTGGATCTAATCCATTGATTTTATTAACCTGGATTAGCGGAAAATACTTTTCGCCTTCTTTTGGTGGCCTAACGTTTCCAAGAACAGTATCACCTTTTTTCAAACCAAAAAGTCTGATTTGAGACTGTGATACATAGATATCATCTGGTGAAGAGAGATAATTGTAATCAGAAGATCTTAAAAATCCATAACCATCTTGCATTACGTCAAGAACTCCTTCACTTTCTATAATTGCGTCAAATTCAAAATCAGGTTCCTTGTACCTATTTCTTTTATCTCTATTGCCGTTGGGTTCTGTTTTTGGTTTTCTATGATTATTTTCCCTTTTAGATGAATTATTTCTTCGATCAGAATTACTGGTTTTTTCTTCAGAAGATTTTTTTTCATCAGCTTCTTCTTTTTTGTCCTCTTTTTTATCTTCTTTTTTTACCTCTTTTTTGTGGGATTTATTTCTCGGTTTGAATCTGTTTTTAGACTTTTCATCACTTTTTTCCTGATTACTTTCTTTTTCTTCAGGATTTGAAGCTTGGTGATCAAGAATCTTATAAACCAAGTCTAATTTTTTTAAAGTTTTGAATTTAGAAATCTTTAAGTTTTCAGCGATTTCTTGTAATTCAGAAAGTTTTTTTTCTTTTAATTTTGATATTTCAAACATTGTGTATTATTAATTTTTTTGAAAATTGTGTTCTTAGTGAACGTTATATATATAGGAATATAATTTTGAAGTCTTAGAATTCTATTTTTAACAGAGAATTCTGTACAATTATACAACATTATTTTAAATTCAAACCAATTTTTTTTTTAATTCTATTAAATTTGATTTAAAATTCGTTTTTATGATTCAAAGAATTCAATCTCTATATCTTTTTTTTACCGCTATTTTTTATTTAAACTACTGGTATTTTGGTATGGAATGGTTTGAAAAAGGTTTTTTAATTTTAAGTGATATTTTTGCTCACGTTGACGGAAAAGAGGGCATATTTTTTATTATCTCTTACATCCCATTATTTATTGCTATAGTTTGCTTAATTAGTATTTTACTGTTTCGTAACAGAGTACTGCAATATAAGTTTGTTATCCAAGCTTTTCGAGTAAGTTTATTTATGTGTTTATTTACTGTATTTTATTTTTATAACACGCTTGAAGCTTTAATTGATATGATGCCTTCAAAAATTCTTGAATTTTTTCTATATGCTGCAATTTTGAATCCATTTATATGTAGTTTTCTTATATACAAAGCTTTAAATTTTATAAAAAAAGATGATGAGTTAATCAGCTCATTAAATAGAATTAGGTAATTATCTGTCAAATTCTATAACCTCAACATTTTCAATAACTTTTTTATCAATTTCAAACCTTATCATTGTTCTTTTATTATGAAAACCATGTTTTCCTATTGCTCCTGGATTCATGTGAAGTAAATTATTTTTTTTATCATAAATGATTTTTAAAATGTGTGAGTGACCAGAAATAAATAAATTAATATTTTTTGATTTCAAATTTTCTGACACCCTCCTTTTATATTTTCCTGGATATCCTCCGATGTGTGTTATCCAAACCTTAACTTCTTCACAAGTAAATATATTATTTAAAGGTAATTCCTTTCTTATTTGATTATCGTCAATATTACCAAAAACTCCTCGGAATGGTTTTATGAGTTTAAATTTATCAATAAGTTTGATGTCTCCCACATCTCCAGCATGCCATATTTCATCAACGGATTGAGCATACCTGATGATTTTATCATCTAAATAGCCGTGAGTATCTGAAATGAGAAGAATTTTTTTCAAATTAATTTCTTAAGAATTATTAAGTATATATTTGTTTAACAAATTTACAAATAGATTGAGATATTTTATTGAGCTTTCATACAATGGAAAAAATTTTCACGGTTGGCAATATCAGCCAAATGCTGTAAGTGTTCAAGAAACTATTGAAAATTCATTGGTAATTTTATTAAAAAAGAAAATAAAAATTTTAGGGGCCGGTAGAACAGATACGGGAGTTCACGCCAAACAAATGTTTGCTCATTTTGATTTTAAAGAATCATTTGATACACAAAATTTAAGTTTTAAACTAAACTCTTTTTTAGGAAAAGATATTAGAATAATAAATATACTTAAAGTCAAAAGTGATTCTCATGCAAGATTTGACGCAAAATCTAGAGAATATCAATATGTAATAACCCAAAAAAAAGATGTCTATAATTTTGATACGAAATATTTTTTTTCAAAAAAATTAGATTTTGATGAGATTGATAAGGCTATCAAAATAATCAAAAAAACAAAAAATTTTAAATCATTTTGCAGAACCAAAACAGATGTTACTAATTACAATTGTAAAATTTTTGACTTTGAATATACTATGTATAATTCAGATATTGTATTTACAATAAGAGCAAATAGATTTTTGAGAAATATGGTCAGATCAATAATTGGAACAATTTTAGATGTTGGTTTGCTTAAAACATCTATAAAAGACTTTTCCGATATAATTAAAAAAACTAATAGGATTTACGCAGGTCCCTCGGCACCTGCACATGCATTGTTTCTGACAAAGATTGAGTACCCTGAAACTATTTTTATAAATGACTAATAAAACAAAAGTTTACAATATTGAATTGTTCAAGAGGCTGCTAGAGTATGTGAAGTCATACAATAATATCTTTATAGTTTCTGTTTTTTCTGTTGTTGGCCTCTCTGTTTTTGGTGCGTTAAGGCCAGTGGTACTGAAAAAAATTGTGGACGAAAATCTTACTCAGTCCAGTTATGACTTTTTTTTAGAATATATTCTATTAATGGCTCTTCTACTAGTCATGGAAGTTTTATCAAATTATTCCTTCATTTACAATGCCGGATTTTTAGGCCAATCTGTGGTGAAAGATATTAGGGTGAAATTATTCAATCACATTCAAAAATTTAAAATGAAATACTACGATAAATCATCTGTGGGTATTTTAATAACAAGAGCTGTAACTGATATGGAAAGAATTGCCGATATTTTTGGTCAAGGTCTTTTTATGATTCTCAGCGATATTTTAAAAATGTTGATCGTTGCAATAGTGATGATAACTATGAATTGGGAACTAAGTATAATTGTTTTTATTTCCTTACCCTTTATCTTGTTAGCTACAAAAGTATTTCAAAAGTATATGAAATTGGCATTTGATGAGGTAAGAAATGAAGTTGCTAATTTGAACTCTTTTGTACAAGAAAGAGTTACGGGAATTAATATACTACAGCTCTTTGCTAGAGAAAAAGTAGAATATGAAAAATTTAAATTAATAAATGAGCGTCACAAAAAAGCTTGGCTTAAGACAGTTTGGTATAATTCAATATTTTTTCCTGTTGCTGAAATATTCTCGTCACTTACCCTAGGGCTAGTTGTTTGGTATGGGGGAATGAATACAGTTTTAGACAATACAGCATCATTAGGCGAACTAACGGCCTTTATAATGATGATTCCTATGTTGTTTAGACCCTTAAATCAAATAGCTAATAAGTTTAATACTCTACTCATGGGAATGGTAGCGGCAGAAAGAGTTTTTAAAATTTTAGATACTGAATCAAAAATAAAAGATAATGGCTTAAAGACTGCTGATAATATAATGGGTAAGATTAAATACGAAAATGTACATTTTTCTTATAATTCATCTGAAAAAGTAATAGAAGATTTTAATCTAGAGATTAAAGCCGGAACTACTAATGCAATAGTGGGAGCTACTGGCTCAGGAAAGTCCACAATTATAAAGCTGTTAAATAGATTTTATGAAATTAACGAAGGAGAAATATATATAGACGACATTAACATTAAAAACTATAAAATCTCGTCATTAAGAAAAAATATTGGCTTTGTTTCACAAGATGTTCATCTATTTTCCGATTCCATTTTAAATAATATCACCTTGAAAAACTCTAAAATTCCGTTTTTAAGAGTTAAGAATGCAGCCAAGGAAATTCAAATAGATGATTTTATTAGCTCACTTCCTGAAGGTTATAATTATAATGTTAGGGAAAGAGGGGTAGGTATTTCCACTGGTCAACGACAACTTATATCATTTCTACGAGCGTTTATAAAAAACCCTCAAATTCTTGTACTTGATGAAGCAACATCTTCAATTGATACAGACTCAGAATTACTAATTCAAAATGCCATAGAAAAGATTACAAAAGACAGGACCTCAATTATTATTGCACACAGATTGAGTACAATAATGAAAGCAGATAATATTATAGTTATGGATAAAGGGAAAATTGTTGAATGTGGTAAACACAGCGATTTGATTATCGATAAAAATGGATATTACAAAAAACTATTCGATGCACAACTTAAAAAAGAAAGAAGTACTTTGGTAAATTAGGAAAGATCTTTTTCAATTAATTTGTTAAGATTATCCATTGATATAAACTCGATAAACTTTCCGTTTTTTATGTAAGATATTTTTCCATTTTCTTCTGAAACTACAATTGCAACTGCATCGGTTTTTTCTGTAATGCTAACGGCAGCTCTGTGTCTTAGCCCATATTTTACAGAGATTTTAGATTGATTGTTAATGGGAAGGACTACACGTGTTGCCTTGATAAAATTGTTAGAAATAATAATTGCTCCATCATGAAGTGGACTATTTTTGAAAAAAATACTTTCTAAAATAGGCTGAGTCACCATGATATTCATCTCATCTCCTGAGTCCTCTAAAAAATTTAAATTATTACTTCTTTCAATAACAATTAAAGCACCGGTATTGGATTTGCTCATATTTTCGCAGGCAAGAATTACTGATTCGATATCGGTTGTATCTCTTTCTAGTTTTTGATTTTTGAAGAATTTTATTTTTTCTAAAAATGACCCTTTTTTTGAAAGATTCGTAGATCCGACCATTAATAAAAATTTCCTTATTTCAGGCTGAAACACAACTATCAGTGCAATAATTCCTACACTCATGAAACCACCAATAATACCTGAAAGTAATTCCATATCCAATAAAACTGTTATTCTCCAGAGTAAATAAATTAGAATGATTCCGATAAAAATATTTATAGCTACTGTACCTTTTAATAATTTATAGGCATAATATAAAAGACTCGCAACTAAAATGATGTCAAGAACATCAATTATTGAAAAATTTAAAATTTCGGCGATAAAGTCCATAATTTACACAAATATAGGATTATTTAATTTTAAGAATTTAATTCACTTACCAATCTAATGCATTCATTGGCTTGTTTTACATCGTGAGTTCGAATAATTTTAGCTCCTTTTAATAACGATACGGTATGTAGTACTGTTGATCCGTTTAATGAATTATCAGGTGTTGTATTTAAGGTCTTATATATCATTGATTTTCTTGAAACACCAACCAATATTGGTCTTTTGTGCTGATTGAAAAGATTTAAATTATTTAAAATATCAAAATTTTGTTTCGTTGTTTTAGAAAAGCCAAATCCAGGATCAATTATAATATTCTTTATGCCAAAACTTTCAGCTAATGAGATTTTTTCGTTGAAATATTTATTGAGTTCCCCAAAAATATCTTTGTAATTGGTTTTTTCCATCATATTTCCTGGATCTCCTTTCATGTGCATGATTATATAAGGAACATTCAATTTTGCAATAGTTTTGTACATTTTTGAATCTAATGATCCTCCAGAAATATCATTAATAATGTCTGCCCCACATTCAACTGATAATTTTGCAACTTCACTTCTAAAAGTATCAATTGAAATTAAAATTTTCGGATATTTTTTCTTAATTAATTTAATAACTGGCAATACGCGCTTTAACTCAGTGTCAATACTTATCTCTTCAGCACCAGGGCGAGAACTATACCCGCCTATGTCAATAATACTTGCCCCGTCAGAAACCATTTTTTTAACCTGATCGATAACTTTATTTTTTGAGTTGTAGAATCCTCCATCGTAAAAAGAATCAGGTGTAACATTTAAAATTCCCATGATGATTGGACTAGAAATATCTAACAGATTTCCCTTTATATTTATTGTCATTTCAGGATGTTTAAAAATTTAAAGATGTTTGTTTGATGATTAAAGATATTTAATCGAAATTTACGTAAAATTACTACTATTCGTGCAAAAAACTTTAAAGCAATACGATAATGTAACAACAAAGTGTAAATCTCTTTTTGAAAAGAAATTACATGACTATGGTAGCGCTTGGAGAATTTTAAGGCTTTCTTCGTTAACCGATCAAATTTTTATAAAAGCTCAAAGGATTAGGGGGCTTCAACAAAACTCTGTTCAAATGATTGATGAAAGCCAATCAGATGAATTTATTGGAATAATTAATTATTCAATCATGGCCTTAATTCAAATTGAGAAAGGGATTTCAGAAATTCCAGATTTAAATTCCAAGCAATGTATGGAACTCTATGATTTGATGATGAATAAGACTAGAGACTTGATGATGAATAAAAATCACGATTATGGTGAAGCATGGAGAGAGATGAGGGTTAGCTCTCTGACGGATTTAATTTTACAAAAATTACTAAGAGTCAAGCAAATTGAAGATAATCAAGGCAGTACTCTTGTCAGTGAAGGAATAGATGCAAATTACACAGACATAATTAACTACGCAGTTTTTGCCTTAATTCATTTAAAATTACAATGAAATTTATAACCACTTTTTTTAGATATTTTGTAGGATCACTTTTTATTTTTTCTGGTTTGATTAAATTAAATGATCCTGTTGGTTTTTCATTCAAATTGGAGGAATACTTTGGCCCAACAGTTTTTGATATTGATTTTTTAATTCCAACTGTATTACCAATGGCAATTTTTATTGTTATTCTTGAGGTTGTTCTTGGTGTATTTTTGATTATTGGTTACAAGAAAAAACTTACAATATGGAGTTTATTAGGGATGATTATTTTCTTTACTTTTTTAACATGGTATTCTGCATATTTTAATAAAGTTACAGATTGTGGTTGTTTTGGGGACGCAATAAAACTTACTCCATGGGAATCCTTTACAAAGGATGTCATTTTATTAATAATGATTTCTTTTTTATTCCTGAGGATAAATTTCATTCAGCCACTATTTAATTCTATAACGGAAAAATATGTGATAGGTTTTTCCTTGATAATATGTTTTGCCATCACTTATAGAGTTTTGAATCATCTACCGATCTTAGATTTTAGAGCATACAAAATAGGGGATAATTTAATGGAAAATATGACTATTCCCGATGATGCTCCCAAGGACTTATATGAGTACAACTGGGAGTTCATAGACGGTGACGAAAAAAAGACAATCGTAACCAATGGGGAGTATCCAAATGTTTCATGGGAATTTGTTAAAGTGGAAACTGAATTATTAGAAAAAGGATATGAGCCCTCAATTTACGATTTCACCATTGAGGTGAATAATGAAGATTTAACTGATGAAATTTTAAACGAAGAGAAATTGGTAATTTATATTTCATATAACCTTGACAAGTTTTCGATAAGTTCAATTCAAGATATGATTGATTCTGCAGAAAAAGCTAAAGAATTAGGTTATAAAATAATCGGTCTTACCGCATCCTCTATTGAGCAACGAGATCTATTTTTAAAAGCAAATAATATATTTTTTAATTTTTATACCTGCGATGAGACTGCTTTGAAAACAATTGTTCGCTCAAATCCTGGTGCAATTGTATTAAATAAAGGTACAGTAGTCGATAAAAAACATCACAAAGATTTTTCTGATTTAAATTTTAGATAATTGGTTAATTATATTCTAGACAAGTTTTTTTATTCCCTAATAACTTTATTTGGAGTGGTTACCGTGATTTTTTTTTTATTTAATGTATTGCCAGGCGATCCTGCACAAATGATGCTCGGGCAAAATGAAAATTCGGAGCAGATACAAATCGTCAAAAAAAAGTATGGATTTGATAAACCTTTAAGAACCCAGTATTTTTATTATTTAAACGATTTGTCTCCAATATCAATACATTCAAATGATTCTGATGACTATACTTTTTTTGATGAGGAAAAATACTCTGGTATTCAACTTCTTAGATTATCTAATCTAAGCCTAAATCTAAAATTCCCATATTTAAGAACATCTTTTGTAAATCAAGGAAAAAAAGTTTCTGAAATTATTGGTGACACACTACCTAACACTATAATCTTGGCTATTTCGGCTATTTCAATAGCTATTATTTTGGGAATTATTCTTGGAATCTTTTCTGCATTATTTAAGAATTCTATTATAGATTTCTCCATACAGTTTTTTAGTACGATCGGGATGAGTGTGCCTTCTTTTTTTAGTGCTATTATATTTGCATGGGTTTTTGGTTTTCTTTTAAAAGATTTGACGGGGTTAGAAATGTCTGGAAGCTTATATGAATTAGATGATTATGGAGAATCTTACAATTTAAAATTAAAAAATCTTATACTTCCTTCAATAGTATTAGGGATTAGACCTTTAGCTGTGATTAGTCAGTTAATGCGAAACGAGTTGCTGAACGTATTAAACCAAGATTATATTAGAACCGCCAGAGCTAAAGGACTTTCTAATTTTTTAGTTATAAGGGATCATGCTCTAAAGAACTCTTTAAACCCGGTTGTGACTGCTATATCTGGCTGGTTTGCTTCCTTGCTAGCAGGTGCCGTTTTTGTTGAATTTATCTTTGGATGGAACGGAATTGGAAAGGAAATAGTTAATGCGTTAAACTTGTTGGACCTGCCAGTAATGATGGGTTCTGTAACAGTCATTGCTTTTATGTTTATCATAATAAATATATTAGTAGATATTATATATATAAAATTAGATCCAAGAATTAAATTAAATTAGAATGAAAAGAAAAAAAGTTGTTGCAGGGAATTGGAAAATGAATATGAATTTAGAGGAATCAAAAAAGCTAATTTCTGAATTAATGCAGATCAATGTGGAAAATGTAGATGTTAAAATTGCGCCTAGCTTCACTAATTTATTTCACTCTAATATAATGTTAGATTCTTCTAGCATTGAAGTCATTTCACAAGACATGCATCACGAACAAAAAGGCGCCTTTACAGGTGAGATTTCAGCTGAAATGCTATTGGGTATTGGGATCAAAACGTCGATTATTGGACACAGCGAAAGAAGAAAATATTTTGGTGAGACAGATTTAATATTATCTAAAAAAGTTAATTCAGCAATTGAAAATAAGATGAAAATAGTTTTTTGTATCGGGGAAGAACTAATGGACAGAAACAATAATAATCATTTTGACATAATTGAATCGCAACTACGAAATGGAATTTTTCATATTGAGTCATCACAATTTAAAAATATAATTATTGCCTATGAACCCGTATGGGCTATTGGGACAGGAATGACCGCAAATTCTGATCAAATTCAAGAAATGCATCAATTTATTAGAGATTTGGTAAATTCTAAATTCGGAAACGAGATTTCACAAAATATAAAAATTTTATACGGCGGTAGTGTTAAACCTAGTAATGCTAAAGAAATATTTTCTTTGAAGGATATAGACGGAGGATTAATCGGAGGAGCATCTTTAAATTTTTCCGACTTCAATTCAATAGTTGAAGCTGCCAATGAATGAAAATTATACATCGGTAGATTTTAAAATTTCGCCTATTTACCCTGGGGTTGAAATTTTAATAGCACAGCTCAGCCAATTAGATTTTGAAATGTTTGAAGAATTAAATTCAGGTCTAGTAGCTTATATTCCATCTAAAAATTTTAAAAAGGATTTACTGTCAAAGGTTAAATTACTTAAATCAGCTGAGTTTGATATAACTTATACAATTAGCATAGTTGAGGATAAAAACTGGAATAAAGAATGGGAAAAAAATTTTAAGCCTGTAAAAATTAGCGATGATTGTATAATTAGAGCACCTTTCCATAAATCTTTTGATAAAACTTATGAAATCATCATCAGTCCGGAAATGAGTTTTGGTACTGGGCATCATGAAACAACTCAATTAATGATTGAAAATATTTTAGATATTGATCTTGTCGATTTACATGTGTGTGATGTCGGATGTGGAACGGGTATTTTATCAATATTAAGTGAAAAGAAGGGTGCAAAAAAAATTGATGCAGTAGATATTGATAAAAGGTGTTATATAAATTCTATAGAAAATCTAAAAAGAAATAAATGCACCAAATTTTCCGTAGATCATTCTAATTCTGATTCATTGCTAAAGAGCAAATATGATTTGATTTTGTGTAACATTAATCTTAATCATTTAATCTCTAATTTTGAAAATTTTAAAAAAATCTCTAAACAAAATACAATCTTAGTAGTAAGTGGTTTTTATAAGAAGGATCTGGACCAGGTAAATCTAAAATTGAAAAATAAAAACTTTGATCTCTTAGACTTCAAAGAAAAAAACAATTGGATAAGTTCTAAATATTGTTACAATTTAACACCTCAGTAGAGTTATAGCAGTTTTCGTTTAAATCACACTTTAAAATTTCATTGAATCCTTCGGTAATATTGGTAAGGCCTTTAAATCCTAATTTCATTAATATTGAAATAGCTATAACGGATCTATAGCCACCCGCACAGTGGACATATAAATTATCTTCATATTTAATTTCACTGAATGAATTTTTTAATTTATCAAGAGGATGGTTCAGAGCTCCCTCAATATGTTTGTTATCGAATTCAGAGTTAGTTCTGACGTCTAATAAATTAACTTTATTCATTTTAAGAATATCAACAAATTTTTTTGAGCTTATAGATTCAATTGTTATTGTCGGATTTCCAAGATTTTCCCACTCTGTAATGCCACCTTTTAGAAAGCCTAAACAATTATCAAATCCAACTCTTGATAATCTGGTTAATGTCTCTATTTCTTTACCGTCAGGAACGATAAGTAAGATTTTTTTATTAACATCTCCGATTATATTTCCAACCCAGGGAGCAAAACTTCCATTTAATCCAATAAAAATTGAATTGGGGATGTGTTTATTCATGAAATCTTTTTGATGTCTTACATCAAGTAAGATTATTTCAGGATTATTAAGATGATTTTTAAACTCATCAATGGTTAAAGATTTATTACCTTGCTTTATAACATCCTCATAAGAATTATAACCGGTTTTATTCATCATTGCATTATCCTTAAAATATTTTGGAGGCAAAGGCATACCATCAAGAAGTTCTTTTACAAATTCATCTTTAGACATTTCTTCTCTCAAGGCATAATTAGTTTTCTTTTGAACTCCAAGTGTGCTAAAGGTTTCTTTACTAAGATTTTTACCACAAGACGAACCTGCTCCGTGTGCAGGATATACAATGATGTGGTCTTCTAAAGGCATTATTTTATTTCTTAAAGAGTCAAAAAGTATTTTAGCTAAATCTTCACTGGTTGTGTTGGAGCTAGTAGCTAAATCCGGTCTACCTACATCACCAATAAACAAGGTGTCTCCGGTGAAAATAGCATGATCTTTACCATTTTCATCGCTCAATAGATAGCATGTCGATTCAGGGGTATGCCCCGGTGTATGAATTGTTCTTATGGTAATTTTTCCAACTGAAAAAATCTCAGAATCTTTTGCATTATACACAGGGTAATCGGTATTTGCTTCTGGGCCATAAATTATTTTTGCACCAGTTTTTCTTGCAAGATCTATGTGACCAGACACAAAATCCGCATGAAAATGTGTCTCAAAAATGTATTTAATCTTAGAATTATCTTTTTCTGCTTTTTCAATATATTGTTGAGTTTCTCTTAAAGGATCAATTATTACAGCTTCATTTTCAGAAGTTATGTAATAAGATCCTTGAGACAAGCATCCAGTGTAAATTTGTTCAATTTTCATACAAAAACAAAATTATGAAATAATTAGCATAATTATTCCCCCTATGGCCATTCCTTCAATATGTGTTAGCCACAAAGCATCAAAAGTTGACAAATTAAGTTTTTTAAGCATACCCTCAATTTCATTAGCATACGGTTTTGTAAAAAAATACAGGCACACAACAATTAATATATAAACAGAGATAATTTTCATAGTATAAATTTACAAATCTTTACTAATGAAAGATTTAATATCTTTAACTAAAATTATTTTTATGTATTCAATTGATTTTGATAATAGTTTGATAAAGGATGTTAAACTTGTTGATATAGACCTTTTAAATCCACATGAAAAGATTATTGAAAAAAAGAAAACATCCCTAGCAAAATTTATTAAATCTTATGAAAGTTACTATATTATTTCATCGATTGTCTGCTGTCATAAAAGTATGCTAATAGTTGACGGTCATCACAGATATTTTGCTCTTAAAGAATTAGGTTTCAGGATGGTTCCTGTTACATTAATTGACTATTGTCATGAATCAATCAGAACAGGAAAAAGTAATTCTTTAGAAAAAAAATATATTATTGATGTTGGATATAGTAAAGAATTAATGGAGCCCAAAAGCACTGAGCACGCCGTTTACTGCAACAAAACAAAAAAATGGCAACCAATTATATTACTATCGTCAATGTTTAAAATTGAAACAAAAAATTTAATTAAATAAATAAACTGAAAATATGGTGCTATCAACTACTGAATCAATACCAAATAAGGAAATTCACCAAGTTCTTGGAATTGCCAGAGGATCTACTGTCAGAACCAGAAATGTAGCAAGGGATTTCATTGCTGGATTAAAAAATATTATTGGAGGTGAAATTGAAGAATATACAAAGTTACAGGCATATGCTAGAGAACAAGCTCTTGAAAGAATGATAGTCGATGCAGGTAAATTAGGAGCAGATGCAATATTAAATATCAGGTTTACAACCTCAGTTATTACCCAAGGTGCATCCGAAATTTTAGCTTATGGAACAGCTGTGTCATTCAAATAATTGAAGAAAAAATGATAAATGCTATTTTATACATAATTATACTTATTTTATTAATTTGGTTAATTATTAACAGAGTTAATCAAACTAAGAAAGAAAAATTTGATAAACGTAAAAATTAATATTCATGGAAACATATAAATGTAGTAAATGCGGAATGGCTGTAAATGCCAGTTGTGCATCATGCAATGAACCCCTAATAAATGACCATTTGTCTTTAGATAACGGACAGGTTGTTCAAATTTCGATGTGTCCTGAATGCAAGGGTAAAATTAAATCTCCTCAATGTTGTGGTGAAGATATGACATGTCAAGTATAATTCAATTTTTGTCGTGAAATATAGATTTATTTTTATTTTTTTCATTTCACAAATTCTTTACTCTCAGCAATTTCGAAATATAAATAGCACCTCTGATTTAGGTCTTTACAGCGATAATAATGGAGTGGCTGTTGCTGATTATGATCAAGACGGAGATTTAGATGTATTTATTGTCTCAGTATATTCATCAGAAAACGAAGATTCCTGGAGTAGATTATTAGAAAACACAAATAATGGTAATTTTATTGATGTAACCGAAAATTCAGGAATTAATCAAAATCTAAATCATGAGATAAACCTGATAAATTACGATGAAAACGGAAATCAAATTTTAGATGTATTAGAACATGGGGATAGACTTTCTGCTTCATGGGGTGACTTTAACAATGACGGATTTCCAGATCTTTTTTTAGGAAATGCTGTTCAAAGTGAGCTTTATAAAAATAACGGTAATGGTACCTTTTCAAACATAACTGAATCGGCCGGATTTGAAATTTCATGTAACGAATGCTACATCACAGGTGCTTTGTGGTTAGATTTTGATTTAGATGGCTATTTAGATATTTTCTTATCTGATTACAATTCTATATCTCCAAACAAATTATACAGAAATTCTGGAAATGAAACATTTGAGTTAATAGATATTAGTTCCGCTTCTGAAAATGCAAATAGTTTTTCAGCTATTCCTATGTATGTTAATGATGACATGTACCCAGATATTTACATAGCTAATGATTTTGATGTTAATAATCAGCTACTAATAAATCAAAATGGGGAAGCTTTTGTTGAAATGGCTAGTGAATATGGAGTTGCTGATCCTTTTGACGGAATGGGAATTGCAACATGCGATTTTAACAATGATCTAAATTTAGATTTTTATGTAACTAATATCAAAGAAAACAGTTTGTATGCTAAAGACATTTTTGATGCTGAATATGACTACACAAATTTTTCTGAAGATTTAAATGTTTATGATGTTGGATGGTCATGGGGAGCTATTTTTTCAGATTATAATCACGATGGTTTTGAAGATCTTTATGTGGCAAATGGGTTTTTTACTAATGAGAGAAATATTTATTTTGAAAATATTCAGGTTGGAAATAATAATACATTTGAGCAAGGTTTTTTTTCTGACAATGTTATGTCACTACAGCACACAAAGAGTAGGTCAGTAAATTCTTTTGACTATGATAATGACGGGGATCTCGACCTGATTTTTTCTATTTTTGATAATGATTTAAATATGTGGGAGAACACATCTGTTGATAATCAGTATACTGACGAGATAATGGGTGCGTGGGTGAAATTCGATCTTGAGGGTTCAACTTCTAATAAAGACGGGCTTGGGACGATTTTAGAGGTAGAATTTGAGGACGGAACCAAACAAATTAGACACTATAACGGTTCTGGCTACCAACATCAGTCTATCCAGTCTACCCATTTTGGTGGTGGAGATAATAATATGATCACTACCCTAAAGGTAAAATGGCCAAGTTCTGGAGAGGAAATATATTCTAATATTGAAATGAACTCAACCTATGAAATAATTGAGGGTCAAGGAATTCAATCTACCGATAATAATTCGTCAGTATTTATTTATGGATGTACTAATGAAAATTCCTGTAATTATGATCAAAATGCCACTATAGATGACGGTTCATGCACCTATATAAATTCGCAAGAAATTCTAGGTCAAAATATTGCTCAGCCTCTGACAATATCCAGTTACAGTTATGTAGATAATTCAATCTTAGATTTTGAATGGAGTGTTGAAAACGGGAATATTATTTCAGGAAACGGTTCACAAGAAATAATTGTTCAGTGGGACATAGCTGAAATGGGTAGAATATCTCTAGTAGTTACCGATGAAAATTGTTCATCAAACGCAATAGAACTTGACGTTGAACTGGTATTATCTATATCTTCTGATGAATACAATTTCTCCGTTGCAAGACTTTGGAACGAGGTTTTATTATACTCTATTAGAAATGATTTTGCTCGACCAACTGTACATGCAAGAAATTTATTTCATGTAAGTGCAGCAATGTATGATGCTTGGGCTATTGTAAATAATATCGGAACCCCGTATTTAATCGGAAACTCTCTGAATGGTTTTAATACACAATTTTCACAATTTTCAAACTCTGAGGATGAAGACATGAACAATATTAATGCAATTAGCTACGCAGCCTACAGATTAATAAAACATCGTTTTTCACAGTCTCCAGGTTATGAAAAAATTGAACAAAAGTGTAATGCACTTATGAGCTTGTTAAATTTAGAAATTGATTTTCTTGATTCTTCAGAAAATAGTTATAATTCTTCGTCCCTTGGAAATTTCATTGCTGAAAAATATATTGGATATGGCATATTGGATGGTTCGAATGAACAATTCGACTATATAAATCAATATTACATGCCTGTAAATGACCCTATGGCGCCAATTTTTTCTGGAAATCCTGAACTTATAAATCCAAACAGGTGGCAGCCATTAACATTAGATGTTTTCGTTGATCAAAGTGGAAATATATTGTCCGAAACTACACCTGAATTTTTGGGAGCTGAATGGGGCAATGTTTGGCCATTTGGATTGAATAGCGATGATGTTTCTGAATTTGAAAGAGATGGGGATGTATATAAGGTTTATCATGATCCAGGACCACCACCATTGATTGATGAAGACTCAGAAACAAATGAATTATTCACAGAAGCTTTCTCCATGGTTTCTGTATGGGGGTCTCATTTAACCCCTCTGGATAATACGGTTTGGGATATTTCACCGAATTCTATTGGAAATATTGATAACAATACATATCCAGATGATTTTTCTGAATATCTGTCATTTTATAATTATTTTGAAGGAAATGATTCGGGCCAAGGATATTCTTTAAATCCTATTACAAATCAACCATATGATATCCAAAATGTCAGAAGAGGTGACTATACAAGAGTTTTAGCTGAGTATTGGGCTGACGGACCAGATTCTGAGACCCCACCAGGACATTGGTTTGTATTGCTTAATTCCGTAAGTGATAATCCTAATTTAGAGAAAAAATTCAAAGGTTTAGGTAACGAATTAACTGATTTGGAATGGGACGTTAAATCATACTTTATTCTTGGAGGTGTAATGCATGATGTAGCTATCTCCGTTTGGGGTATAAAGGGTTGGTATGATTATATTAGGCCTATCTCCGCAATAAGATATTTTTCAGAAATGGGTCAAAGTTCAGATCCAAGTTTAGAAAATTACAATGAAAATGGATTTAAATTGATTGATGGCTTGATTGAAGTTGTAGATGAAGGAGATTTATTAGCAGGAGATGAAAATGAAAACGTGGGTAAAATTAAATTATTCACTTGGAAGGGTCATACATATGTTGAAAATACAGAAAATGATTTTGCTGGTGTAGGTTGGATTTTAGCAGAAAATTGGTGGCCATACCAAAGACCTACATTTGTAACTCCCAATTTTGCTGGCTATGTTTCTGGGCACTCAACATATTCTAGGGCAGCTGCAGAAATGCTTGAAAACTTCACAGGTAGTCCATATTTTCCTGGTGGGTTGGAGATTTTTAAAGCTAAGCAAAATGACTTTTTGGTTTTTGAAGAAGGCCCAAGTCAAGATGTTGAATTACAATGGGTTTCATATAAAGATGCTGCAGACCAATGTAGTTTGTCAAGAATTTGGGGTGGTATTCATCCCTACATTGACGATATTCCTGGCAGAAGGATAGGGGATGTTATAGGAAATGAAAGTTTTGAATTTGGGGCTGAATATTTTGAAAATAATTTATCCACTGCTAATAACTTATTTAAAGACATTAAACTTCTCAAAAACCCTGTAAGAATTGGTGATGAGATTGTCTTAATCAATGTAACTGGAAGTGAAAACTTGATTTTATATAATTTAAATGGTCAGCAAATTTCATTTGACTTTAGATATGATGATAACAATATATTTATCCCTACCAGTAATTTAAGTCAGGGAATATATATATTAAAATCAAATGAAATTAGTTTTAAGGTGATAGTGCATTAATATATTTCTTTCTTATTTTTGAGTTCAAAATTGGCCTCGTAGCATAACTGAATAGTGCATCTGATTACGGCTCAGAAGGTTGGGGGTTTGAATCCCTCCGAGGTCACAAAAAGGAATAGCTCTTTTGAGTTATTCCTTTCTATTATCCATAATTTTCTCTTCAAAATTTACAATGTTTTTGTGAAATTCGTAGTATATTAATTCTTTTAATGATAAATCATTAAAAAACTAAACCTATGTTTATAAAATTCACATATTTAATTTATAAACATTAATAAATTCAAAAAAAAAGTATTATTTTTGCCATCATATTTTATATCGAAAACGTTTTCGATAAATACTTAAAATATTAATATTTCAAAAGTTTAAAAATTATGAGATTCTTTTTAACCCTCTTTTTTACCTTATCAATAACATTCAATGCTTTTTCTCAAACAGCTGCTGCAATTGCTGACAACAGTGGAGGAGGAACTGCTTTAACTTTTCAGACTACGGGTAATGCTTCATGGCCATACAAATTCAATGCTTCTCGTTGGGATAGTGGTAATTCAGTTTATGTTGTAAAAGATGGAAAGTCTTCTCAAAATGCTCAAACTTTGAAAATTTACGTTACATCATTACCTGACGGTGGCGCCAATTATCGTACTTACAAAACAAATGTTAACAATACTGCTATTCTAGGGAACTCGACTGCCCTTGCTCTTGGATTAAACACAATGACAGTTTCTGCAGTTGCTTTTGATAGAACTGTTTTATTCCAATTTAGTAGCGGTGCTGTTGAATACAATGCAATATATTATAATAATAATGTTGGTGTAGATGATGGGGGAGCTACGATTCTGGATGGAGATATTAACACTACAGCATCACCAAGTATTTTTTCAACAACATCTTCTGGATCTTGGCCTCGTGCAATGACTGTAGTTAGCTCATCCGATGGAGCAACTAGTCAACTAGAACAAGTAATTAAGTTTAATGTTACACAGTTAGACGGAGATGAGGCTAATTACAGAGTCTATAAAACACTCGCTAATGGAAGCGGAAATAATGGCGCAACAACTGCACTTAGACTAGGACTTAATGAAATAACTGTTTCTGCAGTTGCTTTCGATAGAACTATAAAAATCCAATTTAGTGAAAGTAGTAATATAGCTTTAAGAGAAGTTTCGGTAAATAATTCCACTTCTGATGATGTTGATTCATCGGTATTATTTGCTGATACAGGTAATGCTTCATGGCCAAGAGTGCTCACCGCTGTTACAGAATCTCAGCGTACAACAAGTCAGGCAGCACAAACGTTGAATATTTTTATCACAAAATTACCAGGAGCCGGTGCAAATTACAGAAAATACATAACCTATCGTGGTGGAGCCAGCGAGTTTACTGGTACAGCCAAGCTTACCCTAGGACCAAATACAATAACCCAAGCTTCTGTTGATTTTAATCGAACCCTCAAATGGCAATTTAGTAACAACGAAATTGAATTTAGCTCAATTACCTTGAATGATGCTGTTTTTTGGGATGGTAGTACAGATACTGATTGGGATACTGCTGCGAATTGGAGTAATTCAACAGTACCAACATCATCTACAGATGTTTTAATTCGTGGAGGCGCCACTAATTATCCCATAGCTACTAATGTAACAGTAGATGCAGGTCAGTCAATAAATATTTCTAAGGGAGGCTCTTTAAAAATAAATGGTAATTTAACCAATAACGGTACGATTTTTCTAGATTCTGACAGTAACGAATTTGCATCAATTATTGTTGGAGGCACATCTTCAGGAAACATAACTTACAGTAGATATGTTAATCTAGCGGGTATCGTTGGAGATGGTTCTGAGTGGGATTTAATTGGCTCACCTGTAGATGGACAATCTATTAGCGCTTTTGCTACAACAAATACTGTAGTAACGGGAACTAATACTGTAAGTGGAACTAATACAACTGCAACTTTAGCAACTAATGGTTCAGCATATGCTGTAGGAGAATATGATAATAGTACTGATACATGGACAAACTTTACAACAGGTACTGTTGCAGGCGCAGGTGATTTTGATATAGGTAAAGGATATCAAATGGGAAGTGTGAGTAGTACTTTATCTAGATTACATTTTACGGGTACAATTGCTACTAGTGATCAATTACAGGCAATTATCGATAATGATGCAGCAAACTCAGGTTCAGGTAGAAGATGGTCTCTTATTGCAAACCCTTTTCCGTCGTTCTTAAATGCTAATTCTAATGCTGATGGTTCTAATAATTTTCTGACAGTAAATGCATCTAAAATACATGATAGTTACGAAGCAATTTATGGGTATGACGGAGATGGCTCAGGATATACAGTGTATAATCAATCCACTGCTGCAACATATATAGCTCCTGGTCAAGGGTTTTTTGTTGCATCAGCCAGTACAAGCTCTGATGATGTAACTTTCAGTGAAGCAATGCAAACCATAACAGGAACCGATGATTTTGTTCTTGGAGATATTATGGATGATGATTTTGAGTTAATTCTTAAACTTTATGAAGGAGATACTGAAATTGATTACACTAGGTTTTATTTTAAAGATGGTCTAAACCTTAATTTAGATCCTGGTTATGATGCTGGTCATTTCAATCAAGAAGCCTCTCTAATGTCAAGATTAATAGAAGATGATGAAGGGATTGGTTTTGTAATTAATGCAATGGGTATAGAGAATGTAAATAATGCCATTATTCCACTTGAAATTAACAGAGAAGCTGGTTCTGATTTTAGAATTAGTATTGACACCTTCGATATTTATGCGGGAACAAATGTTTATATAGAAGATAATCAAAACGGTACAATGACCTTATTAAATGAAGAGGACTTTATTCTTTCTCCAGAAAGTAACTTAAGTGATGCCGGTAGATTCTTTGTTCACTTAACTCAAGATACATTCTCTAACGAAGAGCCTGTAGAAACAAATCACTTAAATGCATTTAAGTTTGATACAAATAACTTTATTACCATTGAGGGATTAGCTTCATTGGATAATCAAATAAATGTAAGCTTATACAATATCATTGGAAAAGAAGTATTATCTACAGTTTTAGCTAATAATACAAATACACAAACTGTATCTACCTTAGGATTATCTAAAGGAATTTATATAATCAAACTAGAATATGGAAATAGCATATTAACTAAGAAACTTATTATTAAATAATAACATATGAAAAAAGAAAATAAAAATATCCTTAATCTCAAGCGCTCTGGTATAACAAGAAAGGATGCTATAAAGAAAATGGGTAAATATGCAGCGTTAACTGCTATTGGAACTTTTACTATTCTTAACCCAAAGAAAGCACAAGCACAATCTGTTGCACCAAATCCTGGTGGATGGTAATTTAAACATCAAAAGTTTAAGGGTTTGAATCCCTTCGAGGTCACATCTGTAAAGACTCGCTTTTAGTAGTGGGTCTTTATTTTTTTTGGTCAAAATTTATTACAAAAAAAATAATCAAGTATTAGAATGAGTCGTATTTGCTATTCCATATACTTTCACTAAAGTTTCTTCTGGTTAAAAAGAAGATGTAGAAAAATATAAAAATAAAGCCTTTTACAAGAAATAGGAACAAAATAAAAACTTCGGAACCTGTTAGATCGGGAAAAATTAACTTACCTGTGAGGGCAAATATAACACTGACTAAAATTGAAAATATTGTTAGATTATCAATATTTTTAAAAGGTAGAACCAATAATTTTCTAAATAAATTAAATTCCTTTCCCCATTTGTGCACTAGATAATAATAATCATTACCAATTGGGACAAATAAAATTGGGTCATCAGGACTTTTTATCTTAAATAACTTGGACGGTGCCATGATCATAAAATTATTCAATTTTGTATTATGATTTTTTTCTAGATCCGAAATGATATTGGTTATATTTTTTGGATAATCTCCTTTGAAAAGATTTGAATCTAAAAATCTCAATCTAAATTTTACGCATGTCTTTTTGATTGTATTTTTATGGAAAATATTTTTAGTTTCCATTTTATCAAAATCTAATTGATTGAACTCATTTGAATTTTTCCTATTCAACCTATCATTTATGCTCTTTTTATCAGACTCACTTTTGGACCAAATATTTTTAATTGTGGATAGAAGTTCGGCGGAACTAATATCTTTATTCCTTTCTTTTAAGAGCTCATCGACTAAATTAACTTTTATCATAATATTTATAAATAATATCTATTACCAAAATTTATACCAAACATTTCAAGTTTTTATGAAAACCACTTGTGCTCACCAAAATAATTTTTTGGAGTTTTTTCGTTTGTTTTTAAATAATAATTTATTCCTCCAATCACACTCTTCAAATAGGACTCCAAAGCTGGAATCACTATTAATTTATAAGGTAAATAAGAAATTACTTTTGGAAAATTTCTAAGAAAGAATGGGTAAACAGTAATTTTTAAATAGAGCGATTCTTTTTTTTTGAAAATCTTCCACACTACATAGGACTGGCCTTTATTTTTTTCCCCAATTAACAAACTGTAGCCTTTCAAATTTTCCCATTGTTTAAATGTTCTAATATAAGTCAGTCCATTTAGATAAATCAACTCATCAATTGAATCTTTACCAGGCCATTTAATGACTTTGTTTGATTTACAAAAGGGGTGAAATAGTTCAAGATTTGAAGGGGCTGAAATTAAATCCCAAAGATTCACTTTTGAGGAGTTGATCTTTTGCTCGTATTCAGCTTTCCACATCTTTTTAATTTTAAGCAAATCTGTCATTTAAAAATTATAAATTTGAAAAACAAAAATAATCAATATGAAAACTAAATTTTTATTTGTTTTTACGGCTTTATTAACAATTTTTTCGTGTAATGAAGAGGTGTTTTTAAGCTATGGTGAAGATATTAATAGTGATGTAAAATTCTATGATAAAATTGATGATAAACTTGAGGTCACTAATGTTACAGGAGAGATTTTAGATGTCTGTCCAAAAAAGGGATGTTGGATGAATGTTAAGGTTGATAGTGACACTCTTTTTGTTAAATTTAAAGACTATGGTTTTTTTGTTCCAAAATCGGGAGTTGTTGGGAAAAAAGTACTCATGACAGGGAAAATATTTAAGGATACCATTTCGGTTGAAAGACTAAAACATTATGCTGAGGATGCAAAAAAATCTGTCGAGGAAATTTCTTTAATAACTGAGCCTGAATACAAAATTAATATGTTAGCCAGCGGGGTAGCAATACAGAAAAACTAATTTTTATAGACAACCTCTATCATAGCCTCGTTTCTTCTGTTGAATATTTTGTATGGGCTGTTGTAAGAGACATAAAAAACATCACCTTTAGTAACTAGGTTCATTTCAGTTACTTTTTTGATTAGTTTTCGAGAATGATTTTCAAATTTGTTTGAGTTTGAATACCCTCCGTATTTAATACAAGCATAATGTTTTGCTTCCGATTTAAAAATAACTACATCTTGATCATTAGGTTCGGATATAGTTTCCAGATCATAATTGGATGGTAGAACAAATTCCATTGTATTTTGACTTTCATTATTTTTCATGTAAACTGGGGTAGTCATAGCTATTTTTTCCCCTTTTGAATTATTTCCACTGATAAATTGAAAAAGTTTATAAAAATTTCCATTTGCACTTCTGTCGGAAGAAACTTTTGCTTTTAACGATGAATCATAAAAACGAATTTCAAAATTATCCTCAGACAATACAACATCATATTTTTGAGTTTCATAATTTGAGATCATAGTCGCAGTGGTAATTGTAAGTAAAAGTAGATATTTCATGTTATTAGTTTGTTTTAAGCCTTATAATTATAGCTCCTCCACGTGCAATTCCACCATATTTATTGGTAGCAGCAAGTGATTTTAAAATGGTTATACTTTTTACCATTTGAGGATCAATAAAGGCAGGATAGTCAGTGTAAATATTTCCGTCAACATCAAAAATTGCATAGGCTTGATTATTAATGGAAAGACTTCCACCTCTGATTAAAACCTTATTTCCAATCACTGTTACACCGGGAAATTTCCCGCTGATCACTTGTAAAAGTGTAGTAGCCCCAGGTGAAATGGTGATTTTTGATGAAGATTTTGACATACCTCTATTTTGAGATCCGCAAGACTGAAGAATCAAAAGAACAAATACAAAAAGATATGCATATAGTTTCATAACTGATAATAGGCAAACCTTATGCCATTTTTTAGCCACTATTACATATTTGTTTTTCTACTACTCCAATCAATCTAATAATCTTTTAAATGCATTATATTTGCCATGATGAAAAAAATTATTTTAATATCCTTTTTAATTCCATTTGCTTTTTATGCACAGTCTGATTTTGGCCCCCCGTCTAATCCAACTTTTGGTGCGGTACAAACAAATATGCCTGTAGATTATTATCAGCAAGCAAATAATTTGTCTGGTGATGATTTAAAAGAGGCTTTACATCAAATTATTTCTAATCATGTGGTTTTCCCATACACGGCAACCTCAACAGACACTTGGGATATACTTCAACTTTCTGATCAAGACCCAGATGAAAATAATAATATGATATTAGTCTATACTGGCCGATCACAAGATAAAGGCTACAGAGATGGGAGTGGAAATTATTCTCAGTATGAAAATGGTAATGGTACACAAAGTAATTCTTGGAATAGAGAGCATGTTTGGCCTAAATCCCATGGATTTCCTGATGATAATGATAATGCATATACTGATGTACATAATCTAAAACCTTGTGATAGATCTGTGAATTCATCACGTGGCACTAAAGATTTTGACAACGGAGGAAGCCAGCATTCGGAAGCTTTAGATTGTTTGACAGATAGTGATAGTTGGGAGCCAGCAGATTACATTAAAGGTGATATAGCGAGAATTTTATTTTATATGGTAGTAAGATATGATCCAGGAATTGATCACGATAATAATGTTTTTGATCTTGAACTGGTTGACTACACTACCCCAAATAATAATGACCCTATTTTAGGTAAATTATCTTCTTTACTGGAATGGCATGTAAACGATCCAGTTGATGATTTTGAAATTAATAGAAATGATGTAATTTTTGGTTTTCAAGAAAATAGAAATCCATTTATTGATCATCCAAATTTGGTTAATTTTTTATGGGGAGAAAATATTGGTATGAACTGGAATGAAAATTTAAACCTCCCTGAAAACCAACCAAACCAACCAAGAATTTATCCAAACCCTACCACTGGAATAATAAATTTCAGTAACAATTTGGAAAATAAAATTATTGAAGTATTTGATTTTAAAGGCCAATTTTTACAAAAAGTATTAATTGACAACTCAAATAGTTTAAAATTAAATTTACCCTCTGGTATTTATTTTTTGAGAAGTAGTGATCAGGAAGGTATTTTGAATTTTAAAATAATCATCAAATAAAATGAATATATTATTTATATTTTTTGGCTTTATACTTTTGGTAATAGGTGGAGAATTTATAGTAAGATCTTCTGTTGCTATTTCTTTAAAATTTAATATTTCTAAGCTTGTTATTGGAATGACTATTGTAGCTTTTGCCACCTCTCTTCCGGAACTCATAGTCAGTGTTAATGCTGCGTTAAATGACTCTCCAGCTATTGCAATTAATAATGTTATTGGGTCTAATATTGCCAATATAGCATTGGTTTTATCAATTATATCCATTTTGAGTTACATAGAAGTAGACAAAAATTTTTACAAAAAAGACTGGCCAATAATGTTTGTTTTTTCTATTTTTTTAGTAATATTCTGTCTTACTAATAAAACATTAGATCGTTACGAGGGGTCAATTTTAGTAGTTCTTCTTCTACTTTTTATTTATTATTCTTTAAATAATTATGACGATGAATTTAGTGACAGTGATTTAAACGACAAATTAGTTTCAACTTCGAATACTAAAATTATAATATGGCTGTTAATTTCATCTATAACTCTCTACTTCGGTGCCGATTTTCTTGTAAACGGGGCTGTTAATTTTGCAAAACAAATGAATATTAGCGAAGCTGTTATTTCTGTTTCAATTGTTGCAATTGGTACCAGTGTCCCAGAGCTAGCAGCGTCACTGATTGCACTAGCAAAAAAAGAAAAAGGAATTTCGGTTGGAAATTTAATTGGTTCAAATATTTTTAATATTGGTTCCGTGTTAGGCATTACTGCGATAATAAGACCCATTAAGATTCCTAATGAAATAATTGAAAGAGACCTACTTTGGATGTTATTTTTTGCTTTATTAATACTTCTTATGGCAATAGTCCCTAAAAAGAATAGCATTGGTAAGCTTAAGGGGCTTTTGATGTTATTTGCCTATTTTCTTTTTATAATATATACCTTTATTTAAAAAAAAGGAACTGTTTTCACAATTCCTTTTTTTTAAATAATAAAGCAAAAATTTATGCTGATTTTACAGTCTTGATTATTCTTGCAGCAATTTTGTAAGGATCAGCATTCGATGCAGGTCTTCTATCTTCTAACCATCCTTTATAACCTTTTTCAACTGTGATTATAGGAATTCTAATCGACGCTCCTCTATCCGAAACACCATAACTAAATTGGTCAATTGATTGGGTTTCGTGCAAACCAGTTAATCTCATATCATTGTAGGCACCATAAACAGCGATATGCTCTTTAACAACAGGTCTAAACGCCTCACAGATTTTCTCGTATGTTTCTTTCGATCCACAGGTTCTCAAAGTTTCATTTGAAAAATTCGCATGCATACCAGATCCATTCCAGTCTCCTTGAATCGGTTTGGGGTGATATTCGATATAATAACCATAATCTTCAGTCAATCTATCTAAAATATACCTTGACACCCATAATTGGTCTCCAGCATTTTTGGCACCTTTCCCAAAAACTTGAAATTCCCACTGGCCACATGCCACTTCTTGATTGATACCTTCAATATTTATACCTGCAGCTAAACATATATCTGCATGATCTTCAACTAGTTGTCTTCCATGTGTATTTTTTCCGCCAACTGAACAATAGTAAAGCCCTTGTGGTCCTGGGTATCCTCCAGGAGGAAAACCAAGCGGAAGATCTGTCTCGTTGTCCATGATGAAATATTCTTGCTCAAAACCAAACCAAAAATCATTATCGTCATCATCAATAGTTGCTCTTCCGTTAGAAACATGTGGAGATCCATCAGGATTCATTACTTCAGTCATAACAAGGAATCCATTTTCTCTTGTAGGATCTGGATAAATTGCAACGGGTTTTAATAAACAATCAGAAGATCCACCTTCGGCTTGTTTGGTTGAACTGCCGTCAAATGCCCATACGGGACAACTTTCAAGTTTTCCGTCAAAATCTTTTAACATTTTTGTTTTACTACGCATATTTTGCGTGGGAACATACCCGTCAAGCCAAATATATTCTAATTTTGCTGTGCTCATTTTTTGTATTTTCTTTAGTTAATTATTGGATTTAAATGATGGTTTAATATATCAATAAATTTAAAAATCGTTATAAAATATTTTCCGATTTTACAGCTTTTTATAAACACTAAAATAAGATCATTTATATCTTATGAAAAACACGATAGATTATCGATAATATATCATATTGTTAATAACATATTTTTCTTTTTTTTTATTTTGAAAATCTTATCGTCTTCATTAGGCAATTTTTTATGTTTTCTTTAATACTTTTGTTTATCAATAAATTTTTCAAGAAATGAGTGATTCATCTCAGAAATATATGCTTAGAGGAGTTTCTGCTTCAAAGGAAGATGTGCATAATGCGATAAAAAATATTGACAAAGGTCTATTTCCAAAAGCTTTTTGTAAAATTGTTCCAGACTTTTTGACAGGAAGTAATGATCATTGTATTGTTATGCATGCTGACGGGGCTGGAACAAAAAGTTCTTTGGCTTATATGTACTGGAAAGAAACAGGAGATCTTTCCGTTTGGAAAGGGATTGCTCAGGATGCTTTGATAATGAATATTGATGATTTAATTTGTGTTGGAGCAACCGAAAATATTCTACTTTCATCCACAATTGGAAGAAATAAAAATTTTATTAACGGCGAAGTTATTTCTACGATAATTAATGGCACCAATGAGATAGTTGAAGAACTTAATAACAATGGAATAAGCATCCATATGACTGGTGGTGAAACTGCTGATGTTGGTGATATTGTAAGAACGATTATTGTTGATAGTACCGTTGTTGCCAGAATGAAAAAAGATGATGTTATCGACAATTCTAATATTAAAGCTGGAAATATTATAATCGGCTTTGCCTCCTATGGAAAAGCCAGCTATGAATCAATTTACAATAGTGGAATGGGGAGTAATGGGCTTACGTCAGCTAGGCATGATATTTTTTCAAATATTTTGGCTGAAAAATATCCTGAAAGTTTTGATCCTAATATTCCTGAAGACTTAATTTATTCTGGTACAAAAAAATTAACTGATAGATTTGAAGAGGTTGAATTAAACGCTGGAAAATTAGTTTTGTCACCTACAAGAACATACGCTCCATTAATCAAAAAAATTTTAATAGAGATAGGAAACAAAAATATTGATGGAATTATTCATTGTAGTGGAGGGGCACAAACTAAAATTTTACATTTTATTTCAAATAATTTACATATCATAAAAGATAATTTATTTCCCCTACCTTTTTTATTCAAACTCATAAATGAAGAATCAAATACTGAATGGAGAGAAATGTATAAAGTTTTCAATTGTGGCCACAGGATGGAAATGTATGTAGACCAAAAATTTGCCAATCAGATTATCAATATTTCAAAAACATTCAATATCGACGCTCAAATTATTGGCAGAGTTGAAAAATCAGAATCAAAAAAATTATCTATTAAATCAGAATTTGGTGAGTTTAATTATTAAATTAGAAAGATCCAGTAAATACAAGTTATAAAGTGCTAGAGAAATTAAAATTAGTAGAAAACAGATTCAATGAACTAAATGATTTAATCATTCAGCCAGATATTATTTCTGATCAAAACAGATATATTCAAATTTCGAAAGAATATAAAGATATCAAGAAGATCATTGAAAAAGGGGACTTGTATAAAAATTTATTGGCAAATCAATCAGAAGCTAAAGAGATTATCTCAAATGAAGATGATCAGGAAATGATTGAAATGGCCGAAATGCAGTTGGAAGAAGCCGAAAATGAAATTCCCAAAGTTGAAGAAGAATTAAAATTACTACTTATTCCCAAAGACCCAGATGACTCGAAAAATGTTGTTGTTGAGATTAGAGCTGGAACTGGGGGTGATGAAGCAAGTATTTTTGCGGGTGATCTGTATCGGATGTATACTAAATTTTCAGAATCAAAGAAATGGTCTGTTAATTTAGTCGATTTAAGTGAAGGAACCTCTGGTGGATATAAAGAGATAATTTTTGAGGTTAATGGAGAAGATGTATACGGGCATTTAAAATTTGAAGCTGGAGTACATAGAGTTCAGAGAGTTCCCCAGACAGAGACCCAAGGTAGAGTACACACCAGTGCAGCAACCGTGATTGTTTTACCTGAAGCGGAAGAATTTGATGTCGAGTTAGATATGCAAGATGTTAGAATCGAGAGAACTACCTCAACTGGTCCTGGTGGACAATCTGTTAATACGACATATTCAGCAATAAGATTACATCATGAACCTACAGGAATTACTGTAAGTTGTCAAGATCAAAAATCACAGCATAAAAATCTTGATAAGGCATTAAAAGTTTTGAGAACCAGATTGTATGAGCTTGAGGTTGAGAAAAGAAGGCAAGAAGATTCTCTGAAAAGGAAAAGTATGGTTTCGTCTGGAGATAGAAGTGCAAAGATTAGAACATATAATTATCCTCAGGGTAGGGTAACTGAACACAGAATAGGTTTAACCTTGTATGATTTAACAAAAATTATAAACGGAGATATTCATAAAATAATAGATGAATTGATGTTGGCAGAAAATTCTGAAATTTTAAAAGCAAACAATTAAAAAATGTTGATTAGCGATCTGACACAAGAGATTAATAAAAAAAAGTCTTTTTTATGTATTGGCTTAGATACAGATATAAGAAAAATACCAAAACATCTTCACAGTGAAAATGACCCAATTTTTTCATTTAATAAATCTATAATTGATAAAACCAATAACTATTGTGTCGCATATAAGCTGAATACTGCATTTTATGAGTCTTTGGGAGTTCAGGGTTGGGCTTCAATGAAAAAGACTATTGAGTACATTAATAAGGCTTTTCCAGATATATTTACGATTGCCGATGCAAAAAGGGGTGATATTGGTAATACAAGTAAAATGTATGCTCAGACCTTTTTTGAAAACATGAATTTTGATAGTGTAACAATTAATCCATACATGGGATCAGATTCGGTCATGCCTTTTTTAGAATTTGAGAGTAAAACTGCAATATTACTGGGTCTAACATCAAATAACGGAGCTTTAGATATTCAGTTAAAAAAAACAAATCAAGATTACGTTTTTGCAGAGATGATCAGATCCTCTAAAGATTGGGGTAACGAAAAAAATATGATGTATGTAGTGGGTGCTACCAAACCACAATACATTGAAAAAATTAGGGAAATAATACCAAATCACTTTTTATTAATGCCTGGAGTTGGAGCCCAAGGGGGAAATTTAAATGAGATTTGTAAATATGCGCTAAACGATAATATTGGTATACTGGTTAATTCTTCAAGATCTATTATTTATGCTTCAAGCGATCAGAAATTTGCAGAAAATGCTGCCGAAGAAGCTAGTAGGTTACAAAAACAGATGAAAGTAATTTTGTCAAGAGTAAAATAATTCTTTACATGAGATCCGTTATCTTTTCCGTTATCTTTTCATTTTTAATTCTAAATACCTTATCACAAAACACCAATCAAACTGATTACATACAGGTTTTAGGAATTATTCAGGATGCTGGATTTCCTCATATTGGATGTGATAGAGATTGTTGTCAAGGGGTTTCCCCAGGGCAATATTTTGTTAGTTGTATTGGACTTGTAGATAAAAAAAATAAAAAAAGGTATTTATTTGACGCCACTCCAGATTTACATAATCAGCTGAGGTTATTAGAAAGTTTTCCAAATTCTGAAAATATTATTGATGGTGTATTTTTAACACATGCACACATTGGACATTATACGGGGTTAATGTATTTCGGACGTGAAGGATTAGGGGGTAGTGGAATAAATGTTTTTGCATTAAAACGAATGGCTGAATTTTTAAATAATAACGGACCTTGGAATCAACTAATAGACTTAAAAAACATTTCCGTAAAAGAAATTTATGATCAAATCTCCGTTTCTCTTTCTAAAAATTTAATTGTAATACCAATAAAAGTTCCACATAGAGATGAATATTCTGAAACTGTTGGTTATAAAATTATTGGTAAATCAAAAAAAATATTATTTATTCCTGATATTGATAAATGGAGTGAGTGGGAGAAAAATATTATCGAAGAGGTGAAACTAGTTGACTATGCTTTAATTGACGGTACTTTTTATAATGGCATTGAACTGAATCGTGATATGCAAGAAATTCCTCACCCATCAGTTGAAGAAACAGTTAATTTGTTTATGAAAGAGCCATTAAAAGAAAGAAACAAAATTTATTTTATTCACATCAATCATACTAATCCGATATTAACAAACAAAGACAATATTAGAAATAACATTGAAGATTTAGGATTTAATATTGCATATAAAGATTTAAAATTATTTTTAGATTAGCACATATGAATTGGAATTGTAAACATACTTGGAAAAAAGCTTCGATAAATACACTTTGGTGCTTACTTGGATGTAGTATAGGAGATTTTGGTACAATATTATATTTTCAAACTGTCGAACATTCCTTTTTGACCTGGCAAATTATGGGACTAGCTATTGCAAATGGCCTTTTGACCAGTATATTATTAGAAACAATTATTCTTTCACGGCAAATGATTTTAAAGGAAGCCTTTAAAGTTGCAATTGGGATGAGTTTTATAAGTATGATTGCAATGGAAATGTCAATGAATTTGATTGATATTTTACTTACAGGTGGGGCTAAATTGACATGGTGGGTGATACCAATTATGTTATTTGTAGGTTTTATAACTCCACTACCTTATAACTATTATAGATTAAAAAAATGGGGATATGGTTGCCATTAAAACTATTTAATTCCAGGCTGTTTTAATTTCCAGTTTTCTTCATCCTTTTTTTTATCAACCATTTCTTTGACCTCACTCAAGAGACGCTTTGCATCAAAAATAACTCCGTCTTTTATCGTGTATTTTACGCCTCCAGCTCTTACAACTTCATTGTTCTCATTTAATTTAATTGTACCAGTGCCATATAGAGATTTAAGGTTTTTCAAAGGATTTTCTTCAGTGATGACAAAATCAGCCAGCTTACCGATTTGAACACTTCCAATTTTATCATCCATTCCCAAAGCCTCAGCTCCATTAAGAGTGGCTGACTTAATTACTTCAAGGGGATGAAATCCAGCTTCTCTAAGAAGCTCAAGTTCCCTTATATATGCAAAACCATATAGTTGGTATATGAAGCCTGAGTCTGAGCCGGTAGAAACTCTACCGCCTCTATTTTTATACTCGTTTATGAAATTCATCCATAGACTATAATTTTCTCTCCATTCTACTTCCTGTTCAGTTCCCCAATAGTGCCAATAAGAACCGTGAGAAATTCTACTAGGTTCATAAAACTTCCATAGAGATGGTAATGTATAATCCTCATGCCATTCTGCTCTTCTAGCTCTGTGCAAGTCTCTGTTTGCTTCGTAAATATTAAAAGTTGGTACGATTGTAAAATCTAATGAAATCAGCTCATTCATCACATTATTCCAATGATTAGAGTGTGGTTTTGCAGCTTGTTTCCATAATTTACCAGCTTCTTCAAATCTGTCTTGTTCATTTTGATAATTATAATCAGCTGGGTAATTTTGCACAACCCTGTCAGTGAAAAGAGCTTCAGGAAGACCATACCAGTGTTCCATTGAAGTTAATCCTGCTCTTGCTGAGTGTAATACATTCCATCTTGCTACACTAAGTTGAGCATGATGTGCAGCGGAGCCTAAGCCTAATTTGTTATTTTCATCTAGTGCAGCAGACATTATTGCAGGTTCAGCACCAAAAAATTTAATCCCATCTGCTCCTTTTTTTGCATTTGCTCGTACCCACGCTCTTGCCATCTCCGGATTACTAATTGGGGCACCATTTAAAGGATTAAAATTTTTTCCTGATTGACCAAAACTTGTGTAAGCAAAAATTCGAGGGGCAACAATTTTATTTTCTGAGCTAAGTTTCTTAAGATTTAAAGCCCAATCTATACCTCTTCCACCGGGTTCTCTAACCGTTGTTATTCCATGGGCCATCCATAGCCTAAAAACATAATCGTAATCTGCACCTTGGCCATTACCGCCTATGTGCCCGTGCATATCGATGAATCCAGGAAGAAGATACATCCCATCTACACTCAATTCAAAACCTCCTTTTTTAAGTTTAGGTCTAGAAGAGTCTTTGATATCAACTCCGGGGTATCCAACACTTTTGATATTCGTAATTATGTTATTCTCAACCACGATATCAACTGGCCCGCGGGGAGGAGATCCGTCTCCGTTGATTAGTGTTACGCCTCTAATAATAAGTTGATCAAACGGCCCATCTCCTAAATACTTTTCTTGAGAGAATCCATTAAATAGTATAAAAAGAATAAATACAGAAATAAAATTTTTCATAACAACATAATTTAATTTGTAGGGACTGAGATGTTATCCCCTAAGAATATAGCATTAAGAAATAATTTATTAGTCCCGTACCATGTGCCTCTAAAATTTGGATTATCCGCAAAAAGGATGACTCTTCCTGAACCAATTTTTGACACAATTATTGATGCAGCGCCTGGGATAAAGTATTTCCTATTTAATTTAGAAATATATCCATCAATATGAAAATCTTTTGAATAGATTGCAACAGACGAATAATCGTCTTTAGTTTTATTTATAAATACATTATTGTTCTTATATACAGGGATTGAAATATCATTATAGCCAAAGGCAATTGGGTGTGTTAAGTCTAAATCAGCACTAAGCATTGATCCTCCTATCCTTTCTTTTCCCAAGTATTCGCTAGCGTCTACATATCTTTTTCTTGAAAATGAAGAATCTTTTTTCACTTCCACTAAGCTTTCTTTTATTAGTTTGCTGTTTATTGCCCAGCTGGAACCTCTAGCTATTGTAATTAGAGTATTGCCTTTTTCAACCCACTTTTTTATTTTTTTAACCTCTTTATTATTTAATTGATTATATGTGCCAGACACCATAATCAAGGTTGTGTATTTATCAATTGATGTGTTTGGAAATTGATGTAATCTTAATTTGGTTAACGGCATTCCAATTCTTGTATCCAAAAGGTGCCATACTTCACCGGCCTCATATGAATTAACACCTTCACCAATTATCAATGCTACTTTTACGGGATTATTAATTCTAAAATTATTACTTCCAAGATCAATTCCTTTTAAACTATATCCAGATTCCGAATTATAAATAGGCACATTAAACCTTTCCTGGATTTGATTTACAATCTTAAATAGTTTATCTGATGAAATCTTTTGTTTGCTGACAGGGATTAACACCGAACCGTAGTTAAATTTCTTTACGGAATTTGTGCCGTTCACCTTTAAGGAAAATGGTTTAAATGCAGAGTAAGTAATAATTCCGTTCTTTTGTAATTGGTTTAGAGCAGCCGGGGAATTATAGTCATCCCAATCTAATATGTATGCATAAGAGGAATTTTTAACTTTCAAGTTTTTGACTAAATTTTTAGTGCTCACAACCTCAGATTCGCCAAAAAAACTTTTAAGTTTTTTCGACTTCATATTATACATATTCGAAACACTCCATGCAGATGCATCGTAATAAACACTATCTACATATTTTTCATATGTTTCGAAGAAATTTTTGACCATTCTAGATTGTGGCTGATTAACGGGTACAACATATTTTCCTTTACTTGAGTACACTCTAATCTTATGTAATAATAACTTATCAATAAAAGCTTTATTTCTATTTTGATCATACAAATCACCAAATTCATAAGCTTTGACTTTTTCATTCTTAAATTCTTTTACCGATGAATTGAAAAACCTCATTTGATAGTCTCTTAAAAGCTCCTTATTATCAACTGCTGCTTCCACAGTAGCTATACTGGATAAGTATTGATTTCTGATTGTAAATCCAAAGGACATAGATCCGTAATTTGTTTCTTGTAAGTGCCCTCTTGAACTAGCTTGTTCAAATAATATAGCTACAGCGCCTTGAACATCTGGATACGAAGAGCCGTATCCAGGATAGGTTTCATCAAAAGATTCTTTAGTGTAGTAAAACGAACCAATACTGTCTAGTGATTTTACATAATACTCAGCAAAAATTGGACTTAAAACACTATAGTTCTCATCGGGAATTAATGGTTTTAGAGATGCATTTCTTTTCATGGGCTCGAAGAAATAATTACTGTTTGTACCCATTTCATGAAAATCAGTCACAACATTTGGATACCAACTGTGGTACCAATTTAATTTGCCTCTACTTTCGGGATTAATAGCTAAAAGCCAGTCTCTGTTTAGATCAAACCAATAATGATTGGTTCTTCCTCTGGGCCAGGCTTCATTGTGTTCGGCATCGTTACTATCAGCAACTAGATTAATAGATTTGTATTGGTTAGCCCACTGAGAATGTCTATCTCTACCATCGGGGTTAATTGTTGGATCTATAAATATTACAGAGTTTTTAATGAGCCTTTTTATTTTTATATTTTCAGAAGAAACAAGTGTATATGCAGCAAGCATTGCGGCCTCGGCACTTGAGGGTTCATTTCCGTGTACCCCATAACCTAAGTTAATAATTATCGGTAAGCTATTATCAATTTCTGTTTTTAACCCAGGAACTGTATGTTTTAGATGCTCGTTCTTTATTTTTTCAAGTTCATTTAAATTCTCAATAGAAGAAACAGTTAGCATAATCAATTCTCTACCCTCATGAGATTGACCGTATTTAATAATTTTAGCTTTATCAGAAGATTTAGCTAGGTATTTTAAATAGGCAGTAATTAAATCATGTCGTGTATGTTCAAAGCCAATTTCATAACCAAGAAATTCCTGAGGGCTTTGAATAGTTTCTGAGTAGGGACCATTATTTTCCAAATAATAGTCTTGGGCTTTAGTATTATTAAAACAAAAAAATAACAGTGTAAATATTAATATGTGTCTCATAATTTTAATTTGGGCGAATGATAAATTTAATAATTAAAATTTATTGTTTTGTTTTTGAAGTATATTTTTAATTTTACTCTATGCGCTTATTATTAATAATATTTATAATTTTTTCTTTTTCGTGTAAAGAGCAAAAAAGATACGCAAATAATAATTTGTCTGAATATCAAAAGAATGTAAATGATTTTTTTAAAGATGCTTCAGTTTCCCCTTTAAAGTCGAAAGACCTAAAAAACTTTAAGGGATTGGATTTTTTTGAATCTGATTCAACATATATCGTTTCTGCTAGAATTAAAAAAACTCCTGAAAGTTTGCCCTTCAAAATGAAAACAACGAGTAATATTCCAGCAGACTTTCGAATATATGGCAAAGTGATTTTTAATCTGAATAACCAGGATATGGAATTGTTTGTCTACGAAAATCTTGAATATTTAGATGTTGAGGGTTATGAAAATTATTTATTTCTCCCTTTTTCGGACCAAACTAATGGCTTTGAAACTTATGGCGGTGGCAGATATATTGATATATATTTTAAGGAAAATGATTCTGTAATAATCGATTTTAACAAAGCATATAATCCTCAATGTGTTTATGATGAGAATTATTCTTGCCCTATAGTTCCTAGAGAAAATAATTTAAAAATTCGGATTGAAGCAGGTGTAAAAAATTTTACACAAAATTAAATTTATCAGCGATAAAATATCCAAGGGAAACTAACAGAATCCCAACTACCACAGATAAAATTATATATACAGAAAAATTTAATAATTCTCCACTTTTAATCAGGTTAAAATTCTCATTTGCAAAAGCTGAAAAAGTAGTGAAACCGCCGCAAAAACCGGATGCTAATAGTAGGGTGTAGTTAGAAGAAATGTTAATTTCTTTTTGAGCACATCCTAAAATAAATCCAATCATTAAACAGCCCAGCATATTCACAGTGAATGTCCCAATAGGTATAATTTTTTCATAATTACTCATCGAATTTGAAAGTAGAAACCTAAGCCCACTTCCAAATCCACCTCCTAAAAAAACTAGCAAAAAACTTTTCATAAATTTTATACAAACTAATTTAATCTTAATTGTTTAATCATCGATGATTATTATAAAAAATAATACTAAAAAACCCTATATTTACCAGTTCACTTATTATGCTAAATATGAAAAGACTAATTTTAATTACAGTGCTACTTTTTGTGGTAAGCTGTCAACAAGAATCGAAAATGAATTCAACTATTAACCCGTTTTTCCAAGAATGGAACTCTTCATTTCAGGTACCTCCATTTCTAGATATTAAAGATGAGCATTACATGCCAGCTTATGAGCAAGGAATGAAAGAAAATTTAGACGAAATTGATGAAATTGTTAATAATGCAGAAGTTCCAACATTTGAAAATACTATTGAAGAGCTTGAGAGATCTGGTAAACTACTTTCAAAAGTTGGGCGTGTATTTTCAAATTTAGCTAGCTCAAATACAAATCCTAGCTTACAAGAATTACAGCGTAATTTAAGCCCTTTACTTTCAGCTCATTATGATAAAATTTCTTTAAATGAGGGGTTATTTAACAGAGTTGATGCTGTATGGAAAAACAGAAAAAATCTTGATTTAACTAGCGAACAGAGTAAACTGCTTAATGATACTAGAAAAGGATTTGTACGAAGTGGTGCTTTGTTAAGTGAAGCTCAAAAAGAAAGAATTTCAGAAATCAATTCAAAGATTTCTGGATTATCAACTTCATTTGGTCAAAATCTTTTGGCTGAAACAAATGGATTTGAACTTATTTTAGATAAAAATGATTTGGACGGTTTGTCTGAGGATGTTATAGCTGCTGCATATGATGCGGCTTCACAAAAAATGGATAAAACCGATAGTGATGAAGAAAAAGAAAAGTATAATAACAAATATGTTTTTACTCCTCACAGAAGCAGTATGTATCCCTTCTTGACTGAATCTACTCGTAGAGATTTAAGAGAACAATTATATAATTCTTATGTAAAACGTGGTGATAATAATAATGAAACTGATAATAAAGAAATTGCTGCTCAAATAGCTAAATTACGTGCACAGAGAGCTAAAATAATGGGATATAAAACACATGCCCATTTCATATTAGATGACAATATGCTTAAAACACCAGAAGAGGTTTATGATCTTTTAATCAAGTTATGGAAACCTGCGGTTAAAAGAGCAAAAGCCGAGGTAGCTGATATGCAAGCCGTAGCTTATGCAGAAGGCCATAATTTTAAAATTGCTGCTTGGGACTGGTGGCATTACTCTGAAAAAGTTCGTAAGGAAAAATATGATCTAGATGAATCTGCTATTAAACCATATTTATCTCTAGACAACGTTCTTCAAGGAGTATTTAATACAACTAATAAATTATGGGGTTTAAATTTTACTGAAATTTTTGATATAGACCTTTATCATCCTGATGCAAGAATTTGGGAGGTTACGGATAAAGATGGAAGTCATTTAGGAATTTTTATTGGAGACTATTTTACAAGGTCAAACAAACGTGGTGGAGCTTGGATGAGTAGTTTTAAAGGTCAATCAAATCTAGACGGGGTTGAGCGTCCAATAGTTGTAAATGTATGTAATTTTCCAGCACCAGTAGGAGATAATCCAGCTTTACTAAGCTTTGATAATGTAGTAACTTTATTCCATGAATTTGGTCATGCAATGCATGGAACTTTAACAAATGTTAAGTACGGAAGTATGGCAGGAACATCTGGACCAAGAGATTTTATCGAACTTCCATCTCAATTGCTGGAGCATTGGGCTAGTGAGCCACAGGTTTTAAAATCATTTGCAACTCATTATGAGACAGGCGAATCGATTCCTGATGAATTAATCGAAAAATTATTAAATGCCTCAAAATTTAACCAAGGATTTATCAATACAGAATATTTAGCCGCTTCATTATTAGACATGGATTGGCATACAATTTCTGCTGATGATGATATTAAAGATGCAAATAATTTTGAGTTAGCATCTATGAAAAATGTCGGCTTAATCGGAGAAATCGCACCTCGATACCGAACAACATATTTTGCTCATATATTTTCTGGGGGATATTCATCTGGTTACTATAGTTATGTTCATGCTGCTGTGTTAGATTCTGATGCGTTTGAGGCCTTTAAAGAAGCTGGAGATGTATTTGATTCCAATCTTGCATCCAGATTAAGATCTAGTATTTATTCTAAGGGGTCTACTGAAGAAGCTATGGATTTATTTATAAAATTTAGGGGAAGAAAACCTGTAATTGAACCTCTTTTAAAGGTTAGAGGGCTTGACGGAAGTGAATAGGTTTAGGTACACTTACATTTTATTATGAAGGTTATTAATATTATCCTCCTATTTTTATTTTTCTTAATTAATCACAATATACACTCTCACAATCCTGAAGATTTTATGATTGCTGAAATTGAACGTGGTCAAATGAATTTTGAGAATGAACAAATTGCCCTTGAATATGGTGCTGCGCTAAAAAGACAAAGGATTCGTCGTTTATCCGCCATGCCTTTTATCAAAAAGTTTTACATTTTTGTCAAGGCTGGCTTTGAACATATTATTCCTCAGGGTATCGATCACATTCTTTTTGTTCTTGGGTTATTTTTTTCATGCATGACCCTTCGTGCACTGTTATGGCAGGTTACGGCATTCACCGTTGCTCATAGCATTACACTGATACTTGCTGCTCAAGGCTTGGTACAGCTTCGCGGAGATATCGTTGAAGCAATAATCGCTCTCTCTATCGTTTGGGTAGCTGTAGAGAATTGTTTGTATAAAGAAACTAGTAGGTGGAGATATTTAATTGTATTTGCATTTGGTTTATTGCATGGATTAGGATTTGCAGCACTTTTAACTCAGTATGGTCTACCAAAAGATAATTTTATTTCAATGCTCCTGGCATTTAATGTTGGTGTTGAATTTGGACAGCTAGCTGTTCTACTTATCGCTTTTATATTAATAAAATTGTTTTTGAAAAAAAACTGGTATAGTGATGAAATAAAAATTCCTGCTTCTTTAATGATAGCTATAATTGGTCTATTTTGGTTTATTGAAAGAGTTGTCTAAATCTATATTTTTTTCGAAGTTATTTTCAGAAAAAAATCTTTACATTAGTTCCACAAATTAAATTAACAGTTTATGAAAACTAGATCATTATTTTTTGCATTTATTATCTCCATTATTTTTTTTAGTTGTAATGATGGAGACGATAATTATTATATTCCAAAAAGCGAAGATTCATTTGAATTTAAAGTTGATCAATTCGCTGATTTAGCCATTCTTAGATATCAAATCCCTGGTTGGGATGAACTCACTTTAAAAGAAAAAGAATTGGTTTATTATTTAACCCAGGCTGGTTTAGCTGGTAGGGATATTATATGGGATCAAAAATATAGACATAATCTTGAAATAAGATCTTCCTTAGAAAATATTTACAGAAATTTTAACGGTGACAAAAATTCTGATGATTGGAATACGTTTGAGGTTTACTTAAAAAGAATATGGTTTAGTAATGGTATTCATCACCACTACTCAAATGATAAAATGATGCCTGGTTTTTCTGAAGACTATTTTGACCAACTGTTAACAGCAACAAATACTAAGCTTGAAGGTGAGGCATATGATGTTATTTTTAATGATGTTGATTCAAAAATGGTTGACAAAAGAAAGGGTGTTGATAATATATTGGAATCAGCTGTTAATTTTTATGGGGCTAATGTTACAATGAACGATGTCACTTCTTATTACAGCTTAAAAACTCAACCGGACCCAACTAAACCCCTTTCCTATGGACTAAACTCAAAACTTGTAAAGGAAAATGGTGAGGTTAAAGAACTTGTTTACAGTGAATCTGGTCTGTATGGGGAGTCGATTAAAGAAATTATTAAGTGGGTTAATAAAGCTGCTGATGTTGCTGAAAATAAGCCACAGGGCGATGCGCTTAGAATATTAGCGGAATATTATAGAACTGGAGATTTGAAAAAATGGGATGACTATTGTGTTGCTTGGACAAAAGCTACAGACGGAAATATTGATTATATCAATGGTTTTATAGAGGTTTATAATGATCCCTTAGGCTTAAGGGGTTCTTTTGAGAATATTGTTCAAATAAATGACTTTGACCTTTCTAGAAAAATGTCAGTTTTATCCGAAAATGCCCAGTGGTTTGAGGACAACACCACGTTGATGGAAGAACATAAGAAAGCTAATGTAGTTGGCGTTAGCTACAAATCTGTAATTGTTGCAGGTGAAGCAGGCGATGCATCTCCTAGCACACCAATTGGAGTGAACCTTCCTAATGCTAATTGGATTAGGGCATCTATTGGTAGTAAATCTGTTTCTTTAGGAAATATTAAAAATGCATACAATAACGCTGGTAGCAGTGGAAGATTGAAAGAATTTGTTAATGATGATGAGGAATTCGAACTTGAACTTAAGTATGGTGCATTATCTGGTGATATGCATACCGCTTTACATGAAGTTATTGGCCATGCTTCTGGTCAATTAATGCCTGGTGTTGGGACACCTAGTGAAACTTTAAAAACATATAGATCCACAATGGAGGAAGGAAGAGCTGATCTTTTGGCGCTTTATTATGTTTATTCTCCAAAAATTCAAGAACTGGGATTAGTTGAAGATTGGAAAGCTGTTGGTAAAGCATCATATGATGGATACATTAGAAACGGAATGATGACTCAATTAATAAGACTAAATCTTGGGGATGATGTTGAGCAAGCTCACATGAGAAACAGAAAATGGGTTAGCGAATGGGTATATGAAAAAGGTCTTTCTGAAAATGTGATTGAAAAGGTTTCTAGAGATGGAAAAACTTATTTCAATATAACTGATTATGATAAGTTAAGAGATTTATTTGGAGAGTTGCTGAGGGAAGCCCAAAGGATTAAATCCGAAGGTGATTATGATGCAGCTGAAAAATTAGTTGAAGGATACGGAGTTAAGGTAGATCAAGAACTTCATGCAGAAATTCTTGAAAGAAATAAAAAATTTAAGGGTGCTGCATATTCAGGTTTTGTTAATCCTGAGTTATCTCCTATTTATAATGACAAAAATGAGTTAATAGATATAGAGGTTAAATATATAGATAGCTTTGAATATCAAATGCTTGAGTACAGTGAAGAATTTGGATTTTTGGATTAATAGTTCTAAACAAAGATAAATTTTATAGCGGCTATAAGACTGATAAAACCTATAAAAGCTAGGAGAACCCAGGCACTCCCCTTATAATATTTTCTGTGAAGTTTAGCATCTTTTTGATATGCTAAAAAAAGAACAATAGAAAAACATATTGTGAATAATACCGCAAAAACTAGTTGACCTTGTGAAAACATTTTTTTTTGCGAAACTAATAAATATTAGAATAAATTAAAATCATGAAAGATAAAATATTAGCCGTTAAGGAATTTCATAAAGCATTTAAACTTGATTATCTAAATGAACCTACAGCTAATTTAGGTTTAGATAAAAATAAATTACGTTTCAATTTGATGAAGGAAGAAAATGAAGAATATTTAGAAGCAGCAAATAATAATGATATAGTAGAAGTAGCTGATGCGCTTGGAGATATGTTGTACATACTTTGTGGAACCATTATTGAGCATGGAATGCAACATAAAATAGATGAAATATTTAGTGAAATACAAAACAGTAATATGAGTAAGTTAGGAGGGGACGGCAATCCAATTTACAGAGAAGACGGTAAGGTTTTAAAAGGTCCTAATTATTTTAAACCTAATATTGAAGAGATATTGAATTCTTAAATTTTGGATCTCCAGTTGTGATGATCCGTAAGCTGATTTGTTTGTATCCCAACTAAATTTGATTTTAATTTTTCTGCGTAAGAATCATTTTGATCTTCTAGTTCAAACAATTCTTCTTTATGCTGGAAAGCATTAATTTGACTTACAACAGCAGCAGTTCCTGCTCCAAAGATTTCTTTTAAACTTCCATTTCTTGCTGCATTTTTTAATTCTTCAACTTTCAGTTTTTTAACCAGAACATCAATTCCATTGTCCTTTGCTATCTGTATTATACTTTTTCGGGTTACACCGTCTAAAATTGTATCTGTTGTTGGGGCTGTTATTAGCGTGTCATTTATTCTAAAAAAAACATTCATTGTTCCTGCTTCTTCAAGATAACTGTGTTCATTTGAATCTGTCCATATAACCTGATCAAATCCTTGTTCTTTTGCCAAGTTTGTAGGGTAAAATTGCCCAGCATAGTTGCCGGCTGCCTTTGCATAGCCAACTCCTCCAGACGCTGCCCTGCTGTATTTATCAGCGACAAGAACCTTTAGTTTTTTTGTATAGTATAGCGTTGCTGGAGCACAAATAATCATAAACTTATAGTTTTTAGAGGGAACTGCTTGGATTGCGTATTCGTTACCGATCACAAAAGGTCTTATATACAAAGATTTACCTTCTCCGTATTTAACCCAATCTCTGTCCATATCAACAAGTTTTGTTAAAGCCTCAAAGAATAATTCTTTTGGGAACTCGGGAATTGCCATCCTAACAGCAGACTTGTTAATTCTTTCAAAATTTTGATCCGGCCTGAACAGCCACACATCATTGTTTTTATCTTTGTAAGCCTTCATTCCTTCAAAAATAGCTTGCCCATAATGTAATACACTAGCCGAGGGCTCAATTGAAATTGGCTGATAGGGCTTTATGGTAGGATTTATCCATTTATCATCAACATAATCACATTCAAACATGTGATCAGTGAATACAGATCCAAAAGAGAAATTATTAAAATCTATATCTTGTATTTTACTTTTTTCGGTTCTGGTAATTTTGATTTTTTGATGCATGATAAAATAGATAAAAATTCACGCAAAATTAATCAATTAAATTATATTTACTTCAACTTTAATTACAAATGAAAATATTAATTACAGGAGCTACCGGTCTAATTGGGTCTAAAATTGTAAAAGACTGTTTGAAAAAAGATATTCAGGTCAATTTTTTAACCACAAGTAAAGCTAAAATAAATAGTATTCCCGGAAGCAATGGATTCTTTTGGGATCCAGAAAAAAATATTATTAATATAAAATGTTTTGAAGATGTAGACTCGATAATAAATTTATCCGGTGCCTCTATTTTTAGATTATGGACTAAAAAAAACAAAGAACTTATCTTAAATAGCAGGGTAAAAAGTTTAAATTTTTTGAAGGAAAAAATTATT
>CABWYN010000007.1 GCA_902509675.1 uncultured Bacteroidota bacterium
CTTCCTTTATGTCTGAAAAAAAATTAGAAAATAAAGAAAATTTGATTTTTTCATGAGCAAAATAAGATTTAAAAAAACAAAAATTGTTGCAACTCTTGGACCAGGCTGTAATAATAAAACAACACTGTCTAAACTGATTAGAGCTGGTGTTAATGTATTTAGAATTAACTTTTCCCACGCAACTTACGAAGAAGTAGATCGTAATGTGGAAATGATTAGAAATTTAAATAATGAACTCGGTTCAAATGTTGCCATATTAGCAGATCTTCAAGGCCCAAAAATCAGGGTAGGAAAAATGGAAGACGGAGTTGTTTTTAAAAAAGGGGACTTATTTACCCTAAACAGTTCAAAACACATCGTAGGTAATAAACAAATTGCATCTCTTTCCTACAAAGATTTTGCTAAAGACGTCAAAAAGGGTGATAAAGTTTTAATCGATGATGGTAAATTAATGTTTGAAGTACTTTCAACAAATAAAAAAGACGAGGTTAAATTAAAAAATATTCAAGGGGGCCCACTTTCTTCAAAGAAGGGAGTTAATCTGCCAAATACAAAAATTTCAACACCCTCTTTAACCAAAAAGGATAAAGCAGATTTATTATATGCCATTAATAAGGAATTAGATTGGATAGCCTTATCATTTGTTAGGAATGCTAAAGACATGATCAATCTTAGAAATATTATTGAAAAAGAATCTGAAGAAAAGATACCGATTATAGCAAAAATTGAAAAGCCTGAGGCTATTGAAAATATTGAAGAAATAATTCAAAATTCTGATGGAATAATGGTAGCTAGGGGAGATTTAGGAATTGAAATACCATCTGAGGAAGTTCCTCTGATCCAAAAAAGAATTGTTTATTTAGCCAAGAAGCATAGAATACCCGTAATTATTGCAACGCAGATGATGGAGAGTATGATAGATAGTTTGAAAGCTAGTAGGGCTGAGGTAAATGATGTAGCAAATTCAATAATGGATGGAGCAGATGCCGTTATGCTTTCAGCAGAAACATCTGTTGGTAAATATCCGGTTGAGGTAGTATCTCAAATTGCTAAAATTATTTTTTCTGTCGAATATTCAGATATGATTTCGGTTCCAGAGTTGCCGCCAAAAATTAAAACAAAAAGATATACAACAAAATTTATTTGTTATCACGCTGCTCAAATTGCCAACGAAACAAACATAGCCGCAATTACAACCTTGACACAAAGTGGCTACACCGGATTTCAGGTTTCATCCTGGAGACCTCACTCAAATATTCTAGTATTTACTTCTAATAAAAGAATATTGTGTAGGCTAAATTTGCTATGGGGAGTTAAGGCATTTTATTACAACAGAAATGTTTCAACTGATAAGACAATTGAGGAAATAAATGAAATTGTAAATAAAAAAGGATTTGCAAAAAAAGGAGATATGGTAATTAATCTTGCCGCAATGCCCGTTAAGGAAAGCGGTATGGTAAACACACTTAAAATTTCAGAAATTAAATAATTTATCATGAATATTGAAAACTCGCTAAAAAAATTAGGATTATCTAGTCACAATATTGGAACTTCAACAGGGAGTAATTATTATAGTGACGGAGATTCTATCAGCAGCTATTCCCCCGTAGACGGAAAGGAAATTGGAACTGTTTCAACTACAACATTGGAAGATTATAATAAGGTTATCGAAAGTGCTCGGTCTGCATTTAAATACTGGAGAACAGTACCTGCACCACAAAGGGGTGAAATTGTAAGACAATTTGGAAATAAACTTAGAGAATTAAAAGATCCACTTGGAGTTTTAGTTTCCTATGAAATGGGTAAAAGTTTTCAAGAAGGATTAGGTGAGGTTCAAGAAATGATTGATATATGTGATTTTGCTGTTGGACTCTCAAGACAGCTTCATGGTTTAACAATGCATAGTGAAAGACCTGGCCACAGAATGTATGAACAATATCATCCACTTGGAATTGTTGGAATTATTTCAGCTTTTAATTTTCCTGTAGCTGTATGGTCTTGGAATACAGCACTTGCCTGGATATGTGGAGATGTATGTGTTTGGAAACCAAGTGAAAAGACACCTCTTTGTTCTGTAGCATGTCAAAAAATTATTGCTGATATTTTAAAAGAAAATGATTTACCAGAAGGAATTTCATGTTTAATTAACGGTGATTATAAGGTTGGAGAATATATGACAAAAGATAAAAGAATTCCGCTTATTTCTGCAACAGGCTCAACAAGAATGGGTAAAATTGTTGCAAGTGAAGTAGGCGCTAGATTAGGGAAATCATTATTAGAGCTTGGTGGAAACAATGCAATTATTGTTACACCTGATGCAGATGTTAAGATGACAGTAATGGGTGCAGTTTTTGGTGCAGTTGGGACTGCAGGTCAAAGATGTACTTCAACAAGAAGATTAATTATACACGAAGATATTTACAATGAAGTCCGTGATGCAGTTGTAAATGCATACAAACAAATTAAAATTGGAAACCCCCTTGATCAATCAAATCATGTTGGACCTGTAATCGACAAATTAGCTGTTGATATGTATTCCAAGGCCTTGGATAAGGTAGTTGAGGAAGGTGGAAATATCATTGTTGAAGGTGGTATTTTAGAAGGTGAAGGATATGAAAGTGGATGTTATGTAAAACCTGCGATTGCCGAGGCAAAACCAGATTTTCATATTGTTCAAGAAGAAACTTTTGCCCCAATTTTATATTTACTTAAATATTCCGGTCCGGTGACAAATGCAATTGAAATTCAGAACAATGTTACACAAGGATTGTCCTCGGCCATTATGACAAATAATCTTAAGGAAGCTGAGAAATTCCTTTCAGCTGCTGGCTCAGATTGCGGAATTGCTAATGTAAATATTGGTACTTCAGGGGCTGAAATCGGCGGTGCATTTGGAGGTGAAAAAGATACTGGTGGCGGTAGAGAATCAGGTTCTGATGCTTGGAAAATCTATATGAGAAGACAGACAAATACAATCAACTACACAGACGATCTTCCACTAGCACAAGGAATTAAATTTGATCTTTAGTTTTTCGGAAGCTTAAATAAATCTTCTACTTTACAACCAAGAGTTTTAGCAATCTTTAATGCCAATACAGTTGATGGAACATAAATACCATTTTCTATAGCGTTTATGCTCTTTCTAGAAACATCTGCACTTTCTGAAAGTTGTAATTGGGTCATCCCAACAGACTTTCTGATTTCTTCAAGATTGTTATTAAGATTTTTATGATTCCTGCCCAAAATTTATTTCTTTTCAAAGCTTTCAACTACATCAGTAATTTCATCAGGTTGATTTGGATATACATACCCTGCAATCATCTGGCCAATACCTATAAACATAACAAGTAATCCAACTCCGAATAATATATCCAGACTAAGACCATATTCACCAAAAGCGGCAAGACCAATCCCTGTGAAAAGGGTAACTAAGCCAGTTCGTCTTAAATCTTTATTAGATTTTTGACTCTTTTTAAAAGACTTTAAAAGATCTTTTATTTCATCAGGATCTTTTACATTTTTAGAAATTTCGATTAAAGCATCGTATTTGTATTTCTTTTGTTTTGATTCATAGACGAAAACAATTAAAACAATAAATACAGGTAAAAGTGTTCCTATAATAGGAATTAATAGTGCCATTTCCCCCAGATCAAATAGGTCAATTTGAAGAGGCGATATTGAATTCATAAATTCTAAGGCTTGATATTGAATAGTATACATAATATTATAATTTTTATTAATGTAACGTAAACGTAACATTTTATTATGTGTCACGCAAAGGTTACATTATAAAATTTTGTTAAATTTTTTCTTTCATTAATTTATAGTAATCTGAAAGGGATTTTTTTTCACGGTGAGGGTAAGTTGTTTGATTATAATTAACCTTTGAACCAATACTTGATTTACCAGACCTCATCACTAAATCTGTTTCAAATGTTTCTTCTCGGCTTTTTACTAGTTTCATAAAACCTCCATAGTTTAGAGACTGTTTTATTTTTTTAGTGATGATGGATTTTGTTTTTTTATCAAATTTTGATTTCCTCGTTTTATCTTTCATTTTAAAGCAAATCTTGTCTTTAAAATCAATAAAACAGATCAAATTTGAACAAATCATATTACCATACCTGTCTTTCTTGTGGGTTGTAATATGAGCCATATGTTTAATTTCACTCCAAGCTTTGGTTTTTTTATGTATCGGTAAGAAAAAATATGTTCTTGAAATTCCTCTACCGTCTGCAGTATATTTTTTTAGCCCTAACATTAAGCAGATTACCGATACGATAATAAATACATTCATATCATAATCAAATCTTTCAAAAAAATTATATTTCTTGCTTACTCCTAAATAATACATCCCAGAAATGGTAAGAAAAACTAATAATTCAGCAGGCTCGTATAACTTTATATTTCTTTCTAACATTTAATTTTTATTTATTATTGAACTAGTTGCTTGCGCCTGAGGCAACACTAAAATATCTGCAATATTTACATGACTTGGTCTATTAATAACGAATTCTATAATATCAGCAATATCATCAGCCTGTAACGCTTTATAGCCTAGATAAACTTTTTCTGCACGATTGTTATCTCCTTTAAAACGCACGTTTGAAAAGTCAGTTTCTACGAGTCCAGGATTGATTTCGGATACTTTAATTCCTGTTTTATTAAGATCTATTCTCATGGCTTTTGAAATTGCATTGACTGCATGTTTTGATGCGCAATAAACATTTCCTTTTTCATACACTTCCCTACCGGCTAGAGAACCAATATTTATTATATGTCCGTTTTTTTTCTCAACCATCTCTGGAATAATTGCCCTTGAAACATATAACAAGCCTTTAATATTGCTATCAATCATATTATCCCAATCATCAAGTGAACCCTCTTGAATTGTATCAAGTCCATGTGCATTTCCAGCATTATTTATAAGAATGTCAATAGAGCTAAATTCCTTTGGAAGATTTTCTAATACTTTACTTACTTCTTCTTTATTTGAAACATCAAATTGGAGCGTTATAACATTAGAAATTTCTGAAAGATATTTTGAAATACTATCTAATTTATCTTTTCTCCTTCCGCATAGAATTAGTTGATTATTTGTATTTGCTAATTTTTTTGCAGTTGCCAATCCAATTCCGCTTGTTGCACCGGTTATAAGTATAGTTTTCAAGTCTAAAATTTTAAGTTATTTAAAATGTTAATTTTTGGTTAAATATCCTTTTTTTTAACCTAATATTAACAGAGATATATGTAATGATTTCCCATTTTGCAAAACCAATTTTAAAGGTATAATAATTTTTTAGTCATGGAAAACAAAGTTGATATAAAGAAAATTAATGAAAAAATAGAGAAGGAAAGTGCTTTTATCGATCTGCTAAGAACAGAGATGAATAAAGTAATTGTTGGTCAAAAAAACATGGTCGATAAACTTCTAATAGGCCTTCTTGCTAAAGGTCATATCCTACTAGAGGGAGTTCCTGGTTTAGCAAAAACATTGGCCATTAACACTTTAGCAAAAGCAATTAGCGGTAGTTTCAGTAGAATTCAATTTACACCTGATTTGCTGCCTGCGGATGTTGTTGGGACACAGCTGTACAATGTTAAGCAAGCAAAATTTTCTGTGAAGAAAGGACCTGTTTTTGCAAATTTTGTTCTCGCTGATGAAATTAATAGAGCACCAGCAAAGGTTCAATCTGCATTGTTAGAAGCTATGCAGGAAAAACAGGTTACCATTGGTGAAGAAACATTTAAGTTAGAAGAGCCGTTTCTCGTAATGGCTACACAAAATCCAATTGATCAGGAAGGAACTTATCCACTCCCTGAAGCTCAAGTTGATAGATTTATGCTCAAAACAATTATTTCATATCCTGAATTAGATGATGAAAAAATAATAATGAGAGCAAATCTTGAAAATTCTACTCCTAAGGTAAAACCTGTAGTCACAATAAATAAAATTAAAACTGCGCAAAAAGTTGTCAGAGAAGTTTATATGGATGAAAAAATTGAATCATATATTCTAGACATCATATTTGCTACTAGATTTCCAGAAAAATATAATCTTTCAAGTTTAAAACCCTTAATCTCTTTTGGTGCATCACCAAGAGGAAGCATCAATCTTGCATTGGCTGCAAAATGTTATGCGTTTATTAATAGAAGAGGCTTTGTAATCCCTGATGATGTGCGAGCAGTTGTATTTGATGTTTTACAGCACAGGATTGGTATTTCTTATGAAGCAGAAGCTGAAAATATGTCATCGGTTGATATTATAACAAAGATTGTAAATGAAATAGAAGTTCCATAAAGATCTACAAATGGATACAAAAGAACTCTTAAAAAAAGTCAGAAAAATTGAAATCAAAACAAAAAGATTATCTGATCATATCTTCGGTGGTGAATATCAATCAACATTTAAAGGTAGAGGTATGGCCTTTAGTGAAGTTAGACAGTATCAATTTGGTGATGATGTAAGAGCAATTGATTGGAACGTAACAGCGAGATATAATGACACGTTCATTAAAGTTTTTGAAGAAGAGAGAGAGTTAACAATGATGTTAATAATTGACATTTCAGGGTCCAATTTTTTTGGCTCAAATTCTATGTTTAAAAACGAGTATGTAACAGAGTTAGCAGCAACATTGGCATTTTCGGCAACAAAAAATAATGATAAAGTTGGATTGATACTATTTTCTGACATTGTTGAATTATACATACCCCCAAAGAAAGGTAAATCACATGTGCTTAGAATAATCAGAGAGTTATTAGAGTTCAAATCCAAAAACAAAAAGACAGATATTAACATTCCGCTAAAGTTTGTTTCTAATATTCTAAAAAATAGATCGATTGCATTTATTATTTCTGATTTCATTTCTAAAGACTATTCAAATTCATTGAAAATATTTTCATCAAAACATGATCTTACCGGGATTAGAGTTTTTGACAACACAGAAGAAAGTATCCCAAATTTAGGATTGATTGATATTAATGATAATGAAACAGGACAAAGAATTACTGTCAACACAGGTTCTAAAGCTGTCAGAAAGAAATATTCCGAATATTATTTTAATAAAAGGAATGAGTTTATTGACTATTTTAAAAAATCTGGATCAGGAATAATAGAGTGTAACACAAATGATGATTATCAAAAAAAATTACTTAAATATTTTAAGAGTAGATGAGGTCTTTTATAAACATATATTTTCTAGCTCTCTTTTTATTCCAAAGCCATTCTGCTCTGTCGCAAAAACTCAATGCAACAATTGAGTCTGATTCTATATTAATTGGCAAAGAACTTTTTTATAAAATTGATGTTAACCTTGAAAAAAAACAAGCTATTATTTTTCCTGACTCAGCATCGTTTGTACCATTTGAATTACTTTCTGAAACCAAAGTGGATACAATTCAGAGTAATAATGGATTTATATTTTCAAAAAGTTACGCGATAACATCATTTGACGAGGGAGAATATATTATACCCAAAATAAAAGTTCAAATCGGAGATAAATTATTTTCTACTGATTCGAAAAAGATCAAAGTAAATATGGTAGAAGTTGATACAACTAAACAGGGTTTGTATGAGATTAAACCTTCTTTTGATGATTTTTCAACTCTTGAAATAATTAAGTTAGGATTAGTTAGTAATTATCTAAAGTTACTAAGTATCATTTTGCTAATTTTAGTAATAATCTTATTTAGAAAAAAAATTGTCAATTTTTTTAACCCTATTCTGAATATAAAACCAACCCTTAGCCCACTTGAGTTAGCCAATAAAAGAATTATCAAATTAGAAAAATTTGAAACCAAATCTAACAGCGATATAAAGCATTTCTATTCGGAGTTAATATTCTTATTAAGATGTTTTTTAAATAAAGAGATTTATTCAAGAGCTTTAGAAAGTACAACAAACGAATTGATAAGCGGCCTGAACAATCTAAGAGAACTAAAATTATTTGCCATTCCAAAAAAATCAATAAACAGAATACAAGAAATTTTAAACAGAGCAGATTTAGTTAAATTTGCCAAATTTCTTCCGCAAAGACACATCTCGCAAAATGATTTAAAATCAATTAAGGAGGAAATAAGTATTTTATCTAGTTTGATACCTGAGCCATCAGAAGAACAAAAATTGAAAGACTTGAATTATCAAAAAGAAACAATTAAAAGATTAAGAAATGCGAGAATTAAGATTGTTTTATTTTCGATTGTTGGTTCTTCTATTTTACTATTTATTTTTTCGGGTTTTATAAATGGATTTCAATACACATTTGATAAAATCACATTAAATGAAAACTTAAAACTTTCTGAAAAAGTATGGGTAAAATCAGAATATGGATCTCCTGGTGTTTTTATAGAAAGCCCCGATGCATTAATCAGATTAAATGACGACCTCCAATTTTTATTTGATGATTTTAATTTAGATTCTCAATTTTATTTTTCCAACTCTAATAATTCGATAGAACTTTTTATTTCTAATTACTCTACAAAAGATAAAATTGAGCCTGATAATTTTCAGTCCATTTTAGAATATAAATTAGATGATTTAGAGCTTAAAGGATTATACAACCTTCTTGTAACTTTTGAAGAATTTGAGACAAATAATAAAGCAAGTGGCGTAGTTATTTCAGGATCCTCTGACTATAAAATAGATAAAAATAAGTCTAGGCAAGGTAAATATAGTGTGGTTGGTTTTTTAACCGAGACTGGTTTCAAGACAATAGTTCTTTTACAACACGACTTAAGATACCTTGATAAAATTGGAGAGAGAATTTTACGTTCAATTGACGTATTAAAAGAAAAGAAAAAATGAATTTAGAATTTTTAAATCCTGAGTACTTTTATCTTTTAGGACTAATTCCTATTGTCATACTTTGGTTTTATTTAAAGAAAAATAAATTAGATAATTCTATTAAATTTTCTAATTCAAATGCTTTTGTAGACTCAAAAAATTTCTATTCAAAATTAAAGGTTCTGTTAAAAATCTTCAGATTAATATCATTGGTTTTAATTATTATTTCTTTGGCAAGACCACAAGTTATAGATACTTCAACCAGGGTTAAGACCAATAGCGGAATTGATATTATTATGGCTATTGATGTTTCAGCAAGTATGCTAGCTAAGGATCTAAAACCAAATAGATTAGATGCTTTGAAAGAGGTAGCCGACGAATTTATTAAAAATAGAATTTCAGATAGAATTGGCTTAGTTGAGTATGCTGGAGAGAGTTATACTAAAACTCCATTGACAACAGATAAAAGTATTATTTTAAAATCATTGAGAGAAATTAAATATAATAATATCATTGAGGGAGGAACCGCAATTGGGATGGGCTTAGCCACTTCAGTAAATAGAATAAAAGATAGTAAGGCAACTAGCAAAGTTATAATTATACTTACTGACGGGGTTAATAATGCTGGGTTTATTGATCCAATTACAGCTGCTGAATTAGCCAAGGAATTTCAAATTAAAATATATTCAATTGGCTTGGGCACTAATGGTCTTGCTCTATCTCCGGTAGGTATTGATGCCAGAGGAAAATTTAATTATGCAAATATTCAGGTTGAAATTGATGAAGAACTTTTAACCGAAATATCTGAGATGACCGGTGGAAAGTACTTTAGAGCAACTGACAATGATAGATTAAAAGAGATTTATTCTGATATAGATAAATTAGAAAAAACCGAAATTGAAGAGTTTAAATACTATTCTGTAGATGAAAAATTTAGATATTTTCTTGTTCCAGCTATTTTGTTGATTGTATTTGAATTAATTATGAAACTAACAATTTTAAGAAGCTTTATTTAATGTATGAATTAGAAAACATATCGTGGTCTTGGATGTTTTTACTTATAGTATTGATCAGTATCTTATTTATTATCGATCGTGCATGGAAGCTTAAAACCCAAAATTTATTTTTTTCAAAAGCTAATTTGGAAAGATTAAGTCCAGACATTTCAAATATTAAGCCTGCCCTGAAAAGTTTTATAGTTTTGATAGGAATAACAATGCTAATTATTGCCCTGATTAATCCTAAAATAGGTACAAAAATTGAAACTTTTCAGAGGCTAGGAGTTGATATTGTTTTCGCAGTAGATGTTTCCAAGAGTATGCTTGCAGAAGATATTGCACCAAGTAGAATGGAAAAGTCAAAACAATTAGTTAGCCAAGTAATCAATAATTTAGGCGGCGATAGAATTGGTATAGTAGCGTATGCTGGCAAGGCTTTTCCACAACTTCCATTGACAACCGATTACTCATCTGCTAAAATGTTTTTACAGAACATGAATACGGATATGCTTTCTTCTCAGGGTACAGCAATTAATGAGGCAATTCGATTGTCATCGACTTATTTTGATCAAGATCAGTCAACTGAAAGATTATTATTTATAGTTTCTGATGGAGAAGACCATAATGACTTATCTTTTGATATGGCAGAAATAGCTGCAAAAAATAATATTACAATTTATTCGATTGGAGTTGGAACCGAAAAAGGTGTGCCGATTCCAATTAAAAAAAATGGAGTAGTGATGAGTTATAAAAAAGATTTCAATAACGAGGTTGTAATCACGAAACTAAATAAAAATTATCTTCAAAACATCTCTCAAAAAACAGGAGGTAAATATATAAATGGGGCTATTACAGAATACGTAATTGAAGAGGTTGTTGACATTTTAGAAAATACCGAAAAAAAAGAATTTGATACTCAAAAATTTTCTGAATTTGAAGATCAATTTCAATGGTTTATATTAATTGGCTTTTTATTTGTTTTTATCGATATTTTCATGAGAGATGGCAAAACAATTTGGCTAAAAAACTTAAATTTATTTAATGAAAAATAATATTATTTTTTCCTTATTCATTTTGGCTTTCAGTTGTGCAGAAACATTTGCTCAATCAGAAAACTATGTAAAATTTTATAATAAGGGAAATAAATTATCTGATAAAAATTTTCAAGAAGCCGAAAAAAATTATAGAACCGCTATCGGCGACTCTTTAAGTGACTTAAAAGCCACATATAATTTATCAAATAAATATTATGACGAGGGATTATTTGACGAGGCAATAGCAAGACAAGTTCAGGGAACTAAGCTTGCTATTAACAACGAAGAAAAGCACAAAGCATTTCACAATTTAGGGAATTCACTGATAAATAAAGAAATGTGTTCTGAGGCTGTTTTAGCTTTTAAAAATGCACTGAGAAATAATCCAAATGATGATGAAACACGTTATAATCTAGCTCTTGCTAAGAAGTGTGAAGAAGATCAAAATAAAGAAAACGAGAATAAGGAGGATAACCAGGATAAAGATAACGAGAATAAGGACGATCAGAAGGAGGATAACCAGGATAAAGATAACGAGAATAAGGACGATCAGAAGGAGGATAACCAGGATAAAGATAACGAGAATAAAGAAGACCAAAAAAAGAATAAACCATCTGAGAATAAGAATAATAAGCAATCAAAACTTTCCCCACAGCAGATCAAAAATTTATTAAAGGCGATGGAAAATGCTGAAAAGAAAGTTCAAGCAAAGGTTAATGACAAGAAACAAAAAGGCACAAAAGTTGTTTCGGAAAAAGACTGGTAATGAGAAAAATTAAATTAATACATATTATATTTTTTTTATTTAGCTTTTCAGCTTTTACACAAGTAAATTTTACTACTAAATTGAGTAAAAATAGACTTGGTGTTAATGAGAGAGTAAAAGTTGAATTCTCCGTAGATAAAGACGGCGATAATTTTATTCCTCCTAAATTTGAAAACTTTAGAATTGTTGGAGGGCCAAGTCAGTCAATCAGAAATTCCTGGGTCAACGGTAAAAGATCTTTTTCTAAAACATATGCGTATTTTTTATCTCCTATAAATAAAGGATCCTTCACCGTTGGCCAAGCTTCTATAGAGGTAGACGGAGAAATTTATAAAACTCTTCCCGTTCAAGTCACTGTTACTTCAGCAGTGGATAAGCCTACAGATCCTAATGATCCAAATTATTTAGCGGATAAAAATATTCATCTTGTAGCAGAATTATCTAATAAAAACCCTTTTTTAAATGAAGCAATTTCTGTTACGTACAAATTATATGTATCACAAGACACAGGGGTTAATAATTGGAGAGAATTGGAAGCTCCGAGGTATGCAGATTTTTGGAGTAATAATATAGACATTAAGTCTCTTAATGTTCAGAATGGGACATATGATGGTAAACCCTATCGTTATGTTATTTTGAGAAAAACATTACTATACCCTCAAAAGACGGGTAAGTTAAAAATTGAGCCACTTACCTTAGACGTTTCGGTTCAGGTCCCTTCAAATAGAAGAGATTTTTTTGGAAATCTTATTTCCTCCAGTGTTAGTAAAACAGTTTCGGCTGGCAGTTCATTTATAAATGTAAAACCTTTGCCGATAGACAATCAACCTATTGATTATTCTGGTGCTGTTGGAGATTTCAATTTTGAAATAAAGACTAACAAAAACAACCTACTCTTAGACGAAGCGTTTCAGTTAAGTTTAATAGTTTCCGGGAGCGGTAACTTTAATTTATTTGAAGATCCGAGAATTACATTACCTAACTCCTTAGAAATATACGAGCCAGAAAAAACCTCAAATATTTCAATTAGAGTTTCAGGGATGAAGGGTAAAGTTAATAACGAATACACTGTAGTTCCTAATCGCCCTGGTAAATACATAATACCTAAGACTAAATTTTCATATTTTAATACCGAATTAGGAGATTATAAAACGATTTACTCTGACCCTATATATATTGATGTTGAGGGTAATTTTAAGGAAAGTGATCAGGGTCAAAATGATCTAAATAAAATTAAATTAGCTCAAAATCAATTTTCATCATTTAAAACAAAAACTAAGTTTTCAAAAATTAATAAAGAGATATTTTTCAACTCTAGCCAATATTGGATTTTATTTATAACCCCATTTATAATCTGTATTATAATCTTATTGATAACCAGGATTATCAATAATTATAAATCTAGAAAAATAGATCAACTTGAATTTTCAAAGAAAATCGTGTATAAACTTTTAGATGAATCAAAATTATTTATTGGAGAAAAAGAAAAATTTTATGAATCTATCGATAAGGCTATGACTACATATTTAAAGGCTAAATTAAAACTTAAAAATTCCGATTTTAAAATTATTGAAATAAATGATAAATTAGAGACGATGGGAGTCGACAAAAGTACTATAGATTTATTGGTTAAAGTTTTAAAAAACTGTCAACTGGCAAGATATACACCTTTAAATATTGATGAAATGAGTGATGATTATGAAAAGTCAAGATTATTTATTGAAAAAGCTGAAAAAATTAAATAATGAAAGTAAAATATCAATACCAAATTATCATTTATTTTTTATGTATTGTTTTTTTGCAAAATTCATTTGGACAGGATATACAAAAAAGTCAAAGTGAAAAATTTCAACAAGCAAATGATCTGTATAATGGTTCACAATATGAAAAATCTATTCAAATATATTTTGAAATTTTAGATGATGGATTTCACTCTGCAGAACTTTATTACAATATTGCAAACTCGTATTACAGACTCAATGATATACCTAACTCTATATTATTTTATGAAAAATCATTGAGATTAAATTCTAATGATAAGGATGCTATTAATAATTTAAAAATGGTTAACAATGCAATTATAGACGACATAGAAAATATGCCAGAATCATTTATAAATACAAACTTAAATCATTTTTCAAGTATATTTAGTTTTTCGAATTGGGGTTTGATTTCCATATTATTATCTTTTTGTTTTTTAGTAGTTTTTGTTTTTTATCTATTTTCAAAATCTCCGACGATTAAAAGAATTACTTTTACTTGTATGCTAGTTTTGATTTTGACAATCAGCATCACTACTAAAATTAGTTTTAATGTATTTGAAAAAAACCATTTAGACGAGTATGGAATTATCTTTTCTACAAAAATTGAAGTAAAATCAGAGCCAAATAACAGGAGCGATAATTTACTTACTTTACATCAAGGTACAAAGGTCATGCTAATTGATTATTTTAATGATCAATGGGTTAAAATTAAATTGGTCAATGGACAAGAAGGCTGGATTAGTAAAAATGAAATTAAAATAATATGATAACAAAAAATCAAATTCTAGAAGCTCAGAAAAACTGGGGCAACGGAATAGTTAAAATAGGAACCTTGATGAATAATAATTCTGATTGTATTGAGTTTACAACTTCGTTTTTAAATGACATGTATGATTTCAAAAACGGAGAAATTTTATTTAAGCCCACGAAAGCTTCCAAAGAACAATTTAGATCAAAATTTGAAATGGCTTTATCCTATTTTTTAGGGGGAGAAAATTCATACTGTAGTGAAGATGATGGTTTTGCAATGAAACCTTGGATAGAAGTTGAATTTATAAATTCCGGCTTTATAATTGAGAAAAATAGAGCTCTTGCGATGGGAAATTATTTTTTTAAATCTAAGGATCAAGCTGTTGTTAAAGTTGAATATACCTTTGGCTATAAATTACGTGATAACAGACTGGTTATAGACCTTCATCACTCGTCATTACCATATTCTGGATAATTATCATAAAGAATAATTTTATTTATCTTTTCAATTTTTGAATATATAAAAGAGCTATTTAAATTATCTTTCTCTATAATATTTGTAACAAGATTTATTTTTGAAAATATAAAGATAATAACACACAATATTAAAACTGATTTTAAAACACCAAACAGTGCACCTATCATTTTATTTAAAAGACCTAGTGCAATTAATTTTAAAAATTTTGTCAAAAAAGACGCTACTAGTTTAATCACCATTATAGTAAATAAGAAAATAGTTAGTGCTGAAATTAAAGAAATAAATACAGCATCAGATTCTAATATCAGAAAAAGCTTTTCATCCAATAAAGGATAGTAGTTTTTTGCCAAAAATATACCTAAAATTACACCTAAAATTGAGGCAAGTTCTTTTATAAGACCTTTTACAAATCCATTATAAGCACCCCATGCAATTAGTATAATTAAAAAGACATCTAGGTAATTCATAATAAATTCTTTATTCATCTCAATTTAATAAATATTAACTTCTTTATATTAGTAGAATTAAAATAGATTTAAAGTAAATCATTGAACCCTGAGCTAAAAATTAAGTGGAATAATTTAAAAGAAAAATTATCAAAAGATTTTTCAGACGAACAACCAATTGATTTGGATTCAATTATATTTTTAATCGGTTTGCAGGAACTGGGTCAATTTCAAAAGAAATTTAATAAACAAAAAAAGCTTGAGATTTTACATATTGCAGTTTGCAGATTATTGAGTGATTACGGCTATTATGAGTTAGAATTTATAGATCAAGATGGATGGCCTCATTATAAATTAAATGAAAGTTTACCAAATCTTAAGCCAGGAGAGCAGACTATATTGATGAAAAAAGCAATAATTAACTATTTTGAGAAATCAAATTATATTAATTAAGTTTTCATAAATTTGATCAACACAATACCATGGAGGAAAGAATAAAAAAAAATATTGAAGAAATTAAAGATTTTTCAACAAATTCACATGAAGAGTTAGAAGCTTTTAGGATCAAGTATTTAGGAAAGAAAGGGCTTTTAACATCTTACTTTATTGATTTTAAGTCTTTGGATAATGATAAGAAGAAAGACGTTGGGCAGCTGCTTAATCAACTTAAATTATCAGCTCAGTCAAAGTTAGAAGAGCTAAAAACTAAACTTTTATCTGGTGTTTCTAAGTCAAAATTAAATGACTTAAGCAGGCCTGGTGATATTATACAATTAGGATCAAGACATCCAATATCAATTGTTAAAAACAGAATTGTTGAAATTTTTTCTGAAATTGGATTTACGATAAGTGAAGGGCCTGAAATTGAAGATGATTGGCATAACTTTAGCGCCTTAAATCTTCCTGAACATCACCCTGCTCGCGACATGCAAGACACTTTTTTTGTAGATAAGGACCCTGACTTTTTATTAAGAACGCATACTAGCTCTGTTCAGGTTAGATACATGGAAAATAATAAACCTCCAATTAGAACAATATCACCTGGACGAGTTTACAGAAATGAGGCCATTTCAGCTAGATCACATTGTTTCTTTCACCAAATTGAGGGCTTGTGTATTGATAAGGATGTAAGTTTTGCTGATTTAAAGCAGACATTAGAATACTTTACAACTAAACTTTTTGGAAAATCAAAAATAAGATTGAGACCCTCTTATTTCCCATTTACTGAACCAAGCGCTGAGGTTGATGTATACTGGGGGCTGAATAATGAAACAGATTATAAAATGACTAAAGGAACAGGTTGGTTAGAAATTATGGGATGTGGAATGGTCGACCCAAATGTTTTAAAAAATTGTAAGATTGACCCAAATGAATATTCTGGCTTTGCCTTTGGTTTAGGAATTGACAGAATAGCTCTTCTTTTGCATCAAATAGATGATATTCGTCTACTAAGTGAGAATGACATTAGGTTTTTAGAACAATTTAAAGCTTCTTATTAAGAAATTATAGTACTTAATTCTTTAAATATCTTTCTGGCACTTCTTTTTTCATATAATATTTTATATACCGAATCAATAATTGGAGTTTGCACTTTATCACTTGATTCTTGGTTTAGAATAAATGCTTTTTTGGTGGCAATATATCCTTCTGCAACCATCTTCATTTCTAGTTGAGCTGCTTTGACGGTATAGCCTTTACCAATCATATTTCCAAACATTCTATTCCTAGAAAAAGTGGAATAGCCAGTTACTAATAAGTCACCAAGATATGCTGAGTCATTTATATTCCTTTCATTTCGATACCTTTTTAAGATAAACATATTCATTTCTTTTATAGAATTACTCATTAAAACACTCTGGTAGTTATCCCCATAACCTAGCCCGTTTGAAATACCAACTGCCAGAGCAAAAATATTTTTAAGCATACTCGCATACTCAATACCGATTACATCATTTGAAGATTTCACGTTTATGTACTTACACTTAAAATCATCAGAAATTTTCTCACAAAGTTTTATATTTGATGACCCAATTGTTAAATAAGATAATTTTTCTAGTGCAACCTCTTCTGCATGACACGGCCCTCCGATAACAAGAAAATTATCCATAGAAATATTAAAAAATTTAGACATATGTTCTCCAAAAAGAAGATTGGTTTCCGGCACAAGACCTTTTAGTGCACAAATGATTATTTTTTTAGAAATATCAACATCAATCTTTTTCATTTCTGTATGTACATATTCAGAGGGAACAGCAACAATAATAATATCAGAATTTTTTACAACCTGTGAAATATCATCAGAAATATTCAGTTTATTCAGTTTAAGCTCAACAGAACTTAAGTAACTTGGGTTATGTGAATTATTTTTTATAAAATCAATATTTTCGATATTTCTAACATACCAATTGATTTCATTAATATTTTCGGAAAGAATTTTAATTAACGCGGTAGCCCAGCTACCACTGCCTACAACTCCATATTTAAGCTTTTCCTTATTCATTGATATAGATTATTATTATGAATATACTGCATAACCTCAGCCGAAATTAAATCTTCAGGTTTACTTTTTTTCGATATTATATTTCGAATATTTGTTGAGCTTAAGTCAATTCTAGGTCCGCCTATATACATAGCATTATTATTTATAATGTGAGGAGTATCCTTTAACGTTCCTTTCCTTGGATAAATATATATTTTATAGTTATTCAATATTTTTTTATAATCTTTCCAAGTATCAAATATCTTATAATTGTCTTCTCCTATTATGAGACTGAATTCAATATCTAACATTTTTTTTGAAATAAAATTCAATGTGTCAATTGTGTAGTTAGGTTTTTTTAGATTCACCTCTAAATCACTAGGAATTATATTGTTATATTTTTTAGTGGCAATATTTACCATTTTGTATCGGTGATCAAAACTAGAAATATTATTTTTTAATTTAAGAGGGTTTTCTGGAGTGACAACAAGCCAAACTTGGTCAGCTAAATTTTCTTCAATTATATATTTAGCAATGTTTAAGTGCCCATTATGTATCGGATCAAAAGTGCCAAAAAATAAACCTACCTTTTTCTTATTCATTTATAAAATTATTAACCAGCTTGAATACTTTGTTATAACTTTTTTCAAGAATATCATTTTCAACAACATAATCAAATTTATCTGCTAATAAGATCTCATCTTTCGCTTTATTAATTCTAATTTTAATACTAAATTCTGATTCTGAATTCCTTTTTTTTAGTCTTGATTCAAGTTCGTCAATACTCGGAGGTTTAATAAAAATAGTAAGGGTTTGATTTGGAAATTTTTTCTTAATATTTAAACCACCAATAACGTCAATATCAAAAATTAGATTTTTTTCAACAGCATTTTCTAATTCAGAGTTGAGTGTTCCATAGAAAGTATCTTTATAAACCTCTTCCCATTCTAGAAATTCTCTATTTTTTATTTTTTTTATAAATTCTTCTTTTGATAAAAAGAAATAGTTTTTGCCGTCTAATTCGTTAGTTCTTGGAGATCTGGAAGTGGCGGAGATGGAAAAACTTAAGTCAAGTTTTGATTCCTTTAATAATTTATTTACAAGTGTAGTTTTTCCAGATCCAGAAGGAGCAGCCAATACAATAAATTTTGATTTTTTCATCAAAGAATATTTAAGATATTTTCCTTTATTTTCTCTAAACTGTCTTTCATTTCAATGACAAATTTTTGAAGATCTGAATCATTTGATTTTGAGCCCAAAGTATTTATTTCTCTTCCAATTTCTTGACAAATAAATCCTAATTTTTTTCCAACGGGAACATCAGAATTAATAGTTTCTGTAAAGAGTTTAATATGGCTTTTTAATCTAACAAGCTCTTCATTTACATCAAATTTCTCTATGTAATAGATCATTTCTTGCTCTAATCTACTCTTGTCAAACTCAATACTTAATTTATCAAATTCGTTTTGAAGCTTTTTTCTCTTTCTATCAATTCTCAGATTTTCAACTTTTTCTACCTCCGCTAAAATAGAATTGATTGAAGATATTTTTAGAAGTAGGTCCTTTTTAGTTTCACTTCCTTCTTTTAATCTATAATCATTCAATTTTTTGATTGTTATTTCAATTGTTTTTTCGATTGAAGTAATTTGCTCATCACTTAGATTTGATATGTCATAGTCGTACGCACTCGGAAGTTGCATAGCTATACCTAAATAATCATTTTTGGTATCCCCGTCAATATTTTTTAACTCTTTAATGTATTCGAGTACTGCGGAACTGTTAATAAATACTTTTTGAGACCCCTGATTATTTTCTTGATTTACATTTAGCTCTATTTTCCCCCTTACAAGTTCTTTACTTACAAGTTTTCTTATCTCAAACTCTTTATTTTTAAGAAATTGAGGCAAGCGTATTTTTAAATCAAGAATTTTGCTATTTACTGATTTGGCTTCAACAATATATTTTGTTGTTTCAACGAAGAATGATTCACTGGCATAGCCAGTCATTGATTTTATCATTTTTTAATTAGATATGTAGCAAATATATGAATACATTTTAAGTTATTTTTACTGATTTCTTTGAAACCAAATATACACCTGTAAAAACCAGTAAAACACATGTAACGTCTAGAGTGGTAAGTTTATCTGCACCTCTGTAAATAGCGAATAAAATTCCGATAATAGGTTGCAAGTAAATAAACATTCCAACAGTGGATGCATTTAAATTTTTTAAAGCGAACAGGTTCAATAAATAAACTAGAAAAGTTGTAAAAAAGACAACATAAGTCAGCTTTAGAATAGAAACATTATTCATTGCCGTCCATTTCACTTCTGTAAATTCTATAAATCCAAAAGGAACGTTTATTATGATTGCGAAAAGAAAAAGCCATTTCATTATAGTAATCATATTATATTTTTCGGTCAAAGACTTTACAAGAACAAAATAAAGCGCGTATGAAATGCTATTTATAAAAAGATAAATGTTTCCAAGTTTGATATTTGGGGCATTGATGACCGTCTTTTCGTTAAGTAGTATAAGAGCCAGAGTTCCGATAAAACCAATAAAAACGCCAATATACTTTCTTTTAGAAATTTTTTCTTTCAATAAAATGACTGAAATTAGAAAAATAAATATAGGGGTAGCAGTAACAATAATTGAACTATTAATTGGGGTGGAATAGTATAATCCATTTAGAGCTGTAATCATATTAAGGCACATACCAAAAACAGCACAAATAATAATTAATCTAAAGTCTTTAAATTCAATTTTTTCCTTCTTTACAAAAAACGAAACAATCCAAAAACATATTGCTGCACCTAATACTCGACAATACAATAATGCATTGGGGGATAACACATCTGGCATTAATTCTTTTGCTATTGTATGGTTAAAACCGAAGATTGAGGTTGCAGCTGTAGCCGCCAGAAGAGCAAGGAATCGATTATTCATTTAATTTTATTAAGATTTAAAGATAATCTATACTTTTGTATTCTTAACATCTGACTTATGAAATTTAATACTAAGACTATTCACGGAGGGCAAATAATTGATCCAGCATACAATTCAGTTATGACACCAATTTATCAAACTTCTACTTATGCTCAGGATAGCCCAGGCAAAAATAAAGGTTTTGAATATTCGAGAACTCACAATCCAACAAGAACTGCATTACAAAATGCTTTTGCTAGTCTTGAAAATGCTAAATATGGAGTTGCATTTTCATCTGGATTAGCCGCAGTTGATGCAATTATAAAACTTTTAGAACCTGGTGATGAGGTGATTAGTACGAACGATTTATATGGTGGGACATACAGACTATTTACAAAAATATTTGAAAAATATGGAGTTAAATTTCATTTTACTTCATTGCATAACCTCGAAGATGTTAAATCACTAATCAATCAAAAAACAAAAATTATATGGGCTGAAACACCAACAAACCCTATGATTAATGTATTTGATATTTCTGGTTTGGCCGAGATTAGCAAGTCAAATAATCTTTTATTTGTAGTTGATAATACTTTTGCTTCACCTTATTTGCAAAATCCATTAGATATGGGTGCTGATATTGTTATGCATTCAGCAACAAAATACCTAGCCGGACACAGTGACGTTGTCTTAGGGGCGTTGATGTTAAATAATGATCAAGTAGCTGAAAAATTATATTTTACACAAAATGCTAGTGGTGCAGTTCCAGGGCCACAAGATTGTTTTTTAACCCTGAGAGGAATAAAAACTTTACATGTTAGAATGCAGAGACATTGTGAAAATGCATCTAAAGTTGCACATTTTTTAAATACTAATCCTATGGTTGAGAAAGTTTACTGGCCTGGTTTAGAAACACATTTTAATCACGACGTGGCTAAGAGACAAATGAGAAATTTTGGAGGAATGCTTTCTTTCAGAATTAAGGGTTACACAAAAGATCAAACAATCAAATTTTTAGAGAAATTACATTTATTTACCCTAGCAGAGTCTCTTGGAGGAGTTGAATCTTTGTGTGGGCATCCAGCCACAATGACGCATGCTAGTATTCCGCAAGAAGAAAGAGAAAAGTCCGGGGTGACGGATTCTTTAATAAGATTAAGTGTTGGAATTGAAGACGCTGATGATTTGATTGAAGATTTACAAAAAGCATTTTTATAAAATTGTTAATTATTTCCATTTTTTTTATTAAAACAACAATTTTAAATTCCTAATTTTAATTAATATTTAATTTCATCCATCAATTGGATTAAAAAATAATTAATTATGAAAAGAAAGATAGATGCATTCTTAAAGATTGTTCGTAAACGAGATGGTCATGAACCTGAATTTATGCAGGCTGTTGAAGAAGTTGCGGAAACGGTTATACCTTATATTTTAGAAAACGACATATATCACGGAAAAAATATTCTAATGAGAATGTGTGAACCTGAAAGAGTCGTTACTTTTAGAGTTTCTTGGATGGACGACAATGGTGAGATATGGGTTAATAGAGGATACAGAATTCAAATGAACTCAGCAATTGGTCCATATAAAGGCGGACTTAGATTTCACCCTAGTGTTAATATGAGTATTCTAAAATTTTTAGCCTTTGAACAAGTTTTTAAAAACAGCCTTACAACCCTTCCTATGGGTGGCGGTAAGGGGGGAAGTGATTTTGATCCCAAGGGAAGAAGTGAAAATGAAATAATGAGATTTTGTCAAGCATTTATGACAGAACTATACAGACATATTGGGCCGGATACAGATGTCCCTGCTGGAGATATTGGAGTTGGGAGTAGAGAAATTGGTTATATGTATGGACAATATAAAAAATTAGCAAACGAATTTACCGGAGTATTAACCGGCAAAGGAATTACATGGGGGGGGTCACTAATAAGACCTGAAGCTACAGGATACGGAACTGTTTATTTTGCTCAAGACATGCTTGCTTCTGTCAATGACGGTATAAAAGGAAAAAAAGTTGTAATCTCTGGTTCAGGAAATGTTGCTCAATATGCAGCTGAAAAGATTTTACATTTTGGAGGGAAAGTACTTACAATGTCAGATTCATCAGGGTATATCTATGATTCATCCGGAATAGATGAAGAAAAACTTAAGTTTATTATGTATTTAAAAAATATTCAGAGAGGTAGAATAAGCGAATACATTAAAAAATATCCTAAGGCTGTTTTCAAAAAAGGAAAGACTCCATGGAGCGTTCCCTGTGATATGGCTCTTCCGTGTGCTACCCAAAATGAACTCAACGAGGAAGATGCAAAAAAGTTGGTTGCAAACGGCTGTAAGTGCATTAGTGAAGGAGCAAATATGCCTTCGACCAAAGGTGCAGTAGATTTCTTTATAAAATCCAAAATATTATATGCACCCGGAAAAGCGTCAAACGCAGGAGGGGTAGCTACATCAGGTCTTGAGATGACTCAAAATTCCTTGAGGTATAATTGGTCAAGAAATGAGGTTGATGAAAAACTTAGAGAAATAATGTTAAGCATTCATAACTCTTGCATCGAACATGGCAAACAAAAAAATGGATATGTTAACTACGTTAAGGGTGCAAATATAGCTGGTTTTGTTAAAGTTGCCGATGCTATGTTGGCTCAGGGAGTGATTTAATTCATATAATATATATTATACTGGTATATTTGTCGTTTAATTGAGTAACTACTGGTAATTTATGTTTAAAATTAAATTATTTTTTTGTCTAATAATTTATAATTCTTTTTCTGCTCAAGAATTAACCAAGCTGTCAATTGAACAAGGTAGTAATGCAAATTCAAATTGGGAAACATATTATTCTTACAATTATATTTCAGGTATAGCTAGAGGTGACAGTAATATTTTTTTTTCTTCAACAAACTCAATTTTTTCCCTTTATTCGGTATTTTTCCAAGATGTGAAATACGATTCTTTAGATGGTCTTTCTGGTGACGAGATTTCTGTGTTTTATTACAGTTTAGATAAAAATTTAATCACAATTGGTTACAAAAATGGTTTCATACAAATCATTAATCTTAGTTCGGGTGATATAATTAATGTATATGATATATTAAATAAGCCAACAATACCCCCAATCAATAAAAAAATAAATTATTTCACAGAAAAAAACGGACAATTATTTATCTCTACCGACTACGGTATTTCTGTTTATGATTTAAATGCATTCGAGTTTGGAGACACATTTTATATTGGAGAATTTGCGGGACTTTTAAATATTACCAATACAATCTTTGATGAAAATTACATATATGCTTCAAGTAGTAACGGTGGCGGAATAAGAAGAGCAGAATTAAATTCAAATTTAATCGATTACAATAATTGGGAAGAGATCTATTCTGGTAGCTTTAACGGGATGCTATTCAGCAGTGAAGTAATTCTATTCTATGATAATCAAAATATTTATTCATTAAATAATGGACAAGTAAGCACCGTTTTATCGTTAAATACTGACATATTAAATGTAAGCTTGGATGACTCTAAAATAATTATTACAGGGCAAGATCAATGTTTGATTTATAATGATCAATTTGATGAATTATTATTTAGTGTTGATTCTGCTGACTTTTCAACAAATTTTAATAATGCTATAATTGACGGAAATGATATTTACATAGGTACATCATCAAAGGGAGTCTTAACGATTGATAATTTTAACTCTTCGCAAAGTTCATTTCTATTACCAAACGGCCCAATAGAAAACAATATTTTTTCCGTTGAATCCCTTAACAACCAGACTTGGGTGTCGTATGGTGACTATACTGAATATTTTAATCCTTATCCTTTAAAACTCAACGGCATTAGTAGCTATAACGAATCCTTAAATAATTGGGTTAATATCAGTAAAGACAGCATTTCAAATCAGGCTGTAAATTTAAATAATATTGCTATAAGCCCGTTTAATAGTAAAGTTTTTGTTAGTTCCTTTCACGGAGGCCTTTTAGAATTTGAAAATTTTGTTCAAACTAATTTTTTTGATGAATCAAATAGTGACTTGGAGTCTTTATCGTCATCTGACCCCCAATACCAAAGTATAAGAATTTCCGATATTGAATTTGATGAGAATGGTGTATTATGGATTCTTAACTCAAGAATTGATAGTCCGTTAAAATCGTATAATTTGGCTTCAAACAATTGGAACAGCTATGACTTTACCCAAATAATTAATGATGGATTTATGGATGAACTTGGGTTTAATGACATAGAAATTGATTCATATGGGAATAAGTGGATTGCAAGTCTTAGATCTGGTTTGATTGGATTCAATGAAAATTCAGGTACATCAACTCAAATAAGAAAAGTTTTCAGTCAAGATCAGTCCAATATGCCGTCTTCAAATGTTAAATCTATAGCGGTAGATAATAATAACCATCTTTGGATAGGTACAATTCAAGGGCTAAGAGTTTTATACAATACTTCTAACTTTTTTCAATCTTCTGTTATTTCAACGCAGCAGATTGTAATTCTTGAAGATGGAATCCCAAGAGAATTATTAGAGCAACAGTATATTTCAGATATAGAAGTAGACGGAGCAAATAATAAATGGGTTGGAACTATTGGTTCTGGAGTATTTTATTTTTCTCCAAACGGACAACAAACTATTTATCATTTTACAAAAGAAAACTCTCCTTTACCCTCAAACAACATAAATGATATCAGTGTCAATCTTTCTAGCGGTAAAGTTTTTTTTGCAACTGACAAGGGACTTGTTAGCTTCAATTCAGGAAGTTCATCTGCATCAGAAAATTTTTCAGAATCATTTGTTTATCCAAATCCAATAAGACCCAATTTTGATATAGAATTTAATAAAGTAAAAATATCTGGTTTAACAGACAACGTAAATATTAAAATAACAGACATTGAGGGTAATTTAGTTGCTGAAGCCCAATCAAATGTGAATAAAAGATACAATGGCTTTAATTTAGAAATCGATGGTGGGATAGCTTTTTGGAACGGTAAAAATTTGAGAAATAGAATGGTCTCATCTGGTGTATACATAATTATGCTTTCCGATTTAGACACATATGAAACCAAGATTTTAAAACTTATGCTAGTTAGGTAATGATTATTTCAACATCAGGTATTGTATTAAATAAATTTAGGTATAAGGAGAGTAGTCTTATCGTACGAGTTATAACCAAAGAGGCTGGGATTTGCTCCTTTATCGTTAGGGTTGGCAAGGGGAAAAAGAAAAAGAATATCTTCAATTATTTTCATCCCTTATCTATTATTGAAATTGAGTTTGAATTGAATAACAAAAGAGATCTACACTTTTTTAAAGAGGTAGATTTGAAATATAACTTTAAATCAATTTACAGTAATCATAGTAAGTCAGTGGTTGTTATGTTTTTATCTGAAACACTATCTAAAGCATTAAAGTTTCAGGGAAAGGATTCGCAATTATATGATTATATAGAGACTTCAATAATCTATTTTGACGAAAGTAAATTTAGCCCATACTTTCATTTAATTTTTCTTGTGAGACTAACAAAGTTTTTAGGCTTTTACCCTGATAATGAAAACAAAAACTATTCATTTTTTGACTTAGAACAAGGCTTGTACAAGGATACAGAAACAGGAAAACATATGTTAAAAGAAAAAGAGCTTATATATTTTAATCAGATTTTAGGCACAAATTTTGATGCATGTAATGAACTAACCATATCATCTATGCATAGACAGAAGTTACTTGATAATATTATTTTGTATTATAAACTTCATATTGAAAGTTTCACTTCAATTAAATCGCTGGATGTTCTTAGAAAAATTTTTGAATAGTGTTCAGAATTATTCTCTTTAGTCTTTTTACTCCAATCTTTTTATTTTCACAAAATGTAAAAATTTTGGATGAAAGTAATAATCCTATTGTAGGCGCGTCGGTTTACTCAACATTAGATTTTTATGAAATTTCTGATAGTGAAGGAAATGTTAGTCTTGATAACTTTTCTGAGATTGATTCTTTAACAATTCAGCAATACGGATTTGAAAAGAAAAAAATCATTAAATCGTCAATTCCTAATCCCTTAATATTAGCAAATAATAATGAAATTTTAAATGAGATTATTGTTTCTGCTTCAAAATTTTCACAATTATCAAGGGAAATACCAAAAAAAATAAATCAAATAAATAAATCTACTATAAAGTTCACAAATCCAATGACTAGTGCAGATTTATTAGAGAGATCTGGTAATGTTTACATACAAAAGAGTCAATTAGGCGGTGGTAGCCCAATGATCAGGGGTTTGTCTACAAATAGACTAGTAATTTCAGTTGATGGGGTTAGATTAAATAATGCCATATATAGGGGAGGGAACATACATAATATAATTTCTATTTCCCCGATGAATATTGAGAATACAGAAATTATTTTGGGCTCTGCTTCTGTCTTATATGGAAGTGATGCCATTGGTGGTGTTATGAATTTTTATACTAAAAACCCAATATTCTCAAAAACTAAATCTCCTAAAATTAAGATAAATTTCAACTCAAGATACTCATCAGCTGCTAATGAAAAGATGAACCATTTCGATTTAAATTATGGTCTTAATAAAATCGCATTTCTATCAAGTTTTTCTTACTCTGATTACGGAAATCTAAAAATGGGTAGCAACGGACCATTAGATTACCTGAGACCAAATTATGTTACACAAAATTATTTAGGAGAAGATGTTTTAAATCAAAATCCTGATCCTAAAGTCCAAAGAAATACAGCTTATAATCAATTAAATTTTTTACAAAAGATTTTATATAAACCAAATGAAAATATTCGATTTGATTTAGGCTTTCATTTTTCAAAGTCCAGTGAAATACCAAGATATGATCGACTAATTAGGGATGATCAGCAAGGGGGTTTATTTTATGGAAATTGGTTTTATGGCCCACAAAAATGGTTACTAATTAATAATCAAATTTCTGTAACTCCAAAGTCAACATCTATTTTTGATGAATTAAAATTTACATCTGCATATCAAAACTTTTCAGAAAGCAGAAACAGCAGGAAATTTAATGGGTCTAATTTAAATACTAGAAATGAGGAGCTAGATATCATTTCTTTCAATCTCGATCTAACAAAAAAAATTAATATAAATTCAAACCTTACCTATGGATTAGAATTTATAAATAATAAGGTAAATTCTTTTGGGGTAAGTACTGATATGAATGATTTATCGTTTTTCCCGATCTCTTCTAGGTATCCTGATAATTCAAAATTAATTTCTTTTGGGACATATATTAACTATAAGAATAAAATCATAGAGGATGTGTTTTTTCAAAGTGGATTGAGATATAGCTTTACAACATTAGAAGCCGATTTATCCCATAATAACAGTTACTATGATTTCATATACGAAAAAACAACTTTAAACAACGGGGCACTTGTGGGTGGGATCGGATTAAGCTGGGTAAGAAATAAATATAATAATTGGAAGTTTAATATTAATACTGCTTTTAGATCTCCAAACATTGATGATTTAGCAAAGGTATTTGATTCAGAACCAGGTGCTGTAATGGTCCCAAATCCTGGTTTAAAACCTGAAAGATCTTTTGGAATTGAATTTGGAGGATATTTTAGAACAAAAAATAATATTGAATTAGACTTTTCAACATATATAACTTATTTATATGACGCATTAATTAGAGATGACTTCGCTCTTGAGAATGGAATTACTCAAATAATTTATGATGGAGAGTTATCTCAGATTCAAGCATTGCAAAATGGCTCAAAATCTCTTATCTACGGCTTAGAGTTTGGAACAAATATGATTATTAGCAAAAATCTAAGTTTAAAGTCTCAATTGAATTTAATTGCAGGACATGAATTAAATGAATCACCTTTTGCATTACCTGTAAGGCATATACCTCCAAATTATGGAAATTTACATTTGGTTTTTAATAGTGGAAAATTAACCTTAGATGGTTATATTAACTATAACTCAGAGATATCGTTTGATAACTTAGCTGAATCTGAAAGAGGCAAGTCTTATATGTACGCGCTTGATGAAAATGGGAACCCTTACTCACCCGAATGGGTAACCTTTAATTTAAGATCAAAATATTCTTTTTCTGAAAAAATAGATTTTACTTTTTCACTTGAAAATATTTTAGATAAATTATATAGGCCCTACTCTTCAGGAATTTCAGCACCCGGATTTAATGTAATCTTTTCTGTAAATTATGCTTACTGATTTTAGCGAGCAAGACTGGATGATTGTTGAAAAAATTCAATCATATTGTATCTATCAAGACCGATGCGAGAAAGAGGTTAAGAAAAAATTATACACTTTTAACGTAGAAAAAGATTTGCAGCCTAAGATTATCAATTATTTAATTGATAATGATTATTTGAACGAGGAAAGATTTACTAAACTATTTATCCAAGGAAAATTACGAATAAAAAAGTGGGGTAAAATGAAATTAAAATTTGAACTTAAATCTAGGGGAGTTGAAAATAGTATGATAGATAAATATATTAATGAAATCTCGGATGATGAATATACAGCATATTTTAACGAATTTTCCTCCAAAAAAATTAAATTCTTGAAGGGTACTAAAGACCAAAAGAAAAGATCTTTTATTAATTATTTTGCTTACAGAGGGTGGGAGAATTATCTTATCTATCAAAAACTAAAGGAGATTAGTTAATAGAATATTTAATTCCAATTAAAGAATTAAATCCAGGCATCGGTACTAAATTTGTCTCTGTATATTCCGTATCTAAAATATTATTTAATATAATTGATAGAGTGAATTTTTCATATTTGTATGAAGTTTTAAAATCAAGAACTGTGTACTTTTCTTCATTTAATCTTTTAGCATTTTTAAAGGCTATCGTAGAGCTAATTTTACTATTAAGTTCAAATGAATATGTAGATGTAATTTGATTTTTTAGCGAGTTTAAAGCGTATCTAGAAAAGTTAAATTCAGTTTCTTTTAAATCATCATTTATATTGCTAAAACCAATATTTATTAGATGAGTATTAAACGAGCCAAGATAAAATTTATAGCCCATATTAAACTCAAAACCTAAGGTAGTAATCTCTCTAATATTATTTGCTCTCCAAGGCTCTGACTCTTCATTTTTGACATAGTCAATTACGTCAGATGCAGCTCTATTATATGCAGAAAATGTTAAATTAAAATTTTCTTTTTTATACTTTATGCCAAGTTCAGAGGTTAATGCTTTTTCATATACTAAGAATTCATTTCCTACTGTTGTTGGGCTAGTGTAAAATTGATCAGTGTATGTTGGAATTCTAAAGGTGTAACCAATATTACTATATAATTTAAATTTTTCGTTAAAGTTATAGCCTAAATCAATACCAGGGTAAATATGTGGAACATTAGTCCAGCCATCAGAGTTCTCGGTTGAGTTAGGATCAGTACTATTTGCTAAATCAGAAAAATATGTTATTGCTATACCAGGCGTCAAATCAAGTTTACTATCAAAAAATTTCATTTGTTGCTCTGCAAAAACATGTAGCATTTTTCGATCTCTTTGACCTAAATTATTACTTGACAGTGTTGTGTTTGAGATATCAATACCAAGGCCTAACATACCAAATTTATTATTTAATAATGCATTAACCTCAATCCCCACTTTATTTGAAATATGTAGGTTTCTATAGACACTAGGATCTTGTCTTAAATATACATACATGTCTTGATTTCTTTTCCAATAAAGTTTTGGTTTAATTAATATATTGTTATTCTCATATATCGTACTAAATCCAACTATACTGGCTTGTGTCTCTTCATATTGATCAATTGCTTCTGGACTCGCGTAGAATCCATTAGCCCCAAATTTTCGATCATTGAAAGCAGCAATTCCTGTAATTTTTTGATTCTTGATTTTGAAGTTACTTTTCAAAAATAATTCATCGTTCTTAAAGTCAGTATTATATCTATATCCTTCAGATTCTTTCCGATTATAATTAACCAGAATATTTGAATTTTCATATTCTTTTTGAATTGTAATATTTCCTCTTTTCTGATCAAATGAACCACCTGCAAGTCCGAATGAAATATTGTTTTCAATATCTTTTTTAGTGATGATATTAATAGCTCCAGTAAATGCGTTTTGCCCATACATTCTACTAGCTGCACCCTTTACGATTTCAATTTTTTCTATTACCTCTAAAGGAAGAGTCATATTCATAGTATGATGTCCCGTTTGAGGATCTTCCACTTTTATCCCGTCAATTAATAATAATGTTTGATCAAATGAACCACCCCTTATATACAGGTCAGCTTGCATCCCCTCAATCCCTCTCCTTCTAACATCTAAGCCTGCTATCTGCTGTAATAATTCACTAATATTTGTTGCTGTACTATTATTAATTTGTTCCTGTGAGATGGTTAAAACACTTATCGAGTTTTGTGAACTTTCAATTTGAATCCTGGGACTAGATAGTATTTCAATTTCATCTAGTTCTATTTTTTCCTTGTTTTCTTGTGCGATTATGTGTGTTACAAATGTGTTAAAAATTAGAATTGACAATAATAGTTTTTTCATTATTTTATTTCAATAAATTATCTTTCTTAAAAGTACTTATTTTGCACCTACTAATCAAGCTATTTTTTGTTAAATAAGTTCTTGTCTTTTACAATTTTTAAATTGATAAAAACCTATATTTATATTAATGTTTGCCTTGATAGATTGTAATAATTTTTATGTCTCTTGCGAAAGAGTTTTTAACCCTAGTTTGAATGGCAGGCCTGTGATTGTTTTGTCAAACAATGATGGGTGTGCGATCTCCAGGAGTGATGAAGCTAAGAAATTAGGGATTCCTATGGGCGCACCTATTTTTAAGTATAAGTCTCTTATAGACAAGCACAAGATAGTAGTCTTATCTTCTAACTATCCATTATACGCCGACATGAGTCATCGTGTGATGAATATCATCTCCGGTTTCACTCCTGACATGGAAATTTATAGTATAGATGAAGCATTCTTAAAGTTTAGAGGTTATGAAAATTATGATCTTTTTACTCTTGCCTCTCTTATGAGAAATAAAATTTTGAAATGGACAGGAATACCCACCTCTGTTGGTATAGCACCTACGAAATCCCTTGCTAAACTGGCAAATAAAGTAGCTCGAAAATTCCCTGTCCAGACAAACGATGTCTATTTATTAGATTCAGATAATAAAAGATTAAAATCATTAACCTACTTTAAACCCAATGACATATGGGGTATAGGGAAAAGATTAACCCGTCGTCTTGAATATATAGGCTGTAAAAATGCTTTAGATTTTGTCAACTTACCAGAGCAATGGGTTAAGTCTAACTTTTCTGTTGTAGAGCTTAAAATCCAACAAGAATTGAAAGGAATCTCAAATTTAAATTTAGAATCCATTAAGTTAAAAAAGTCAATAGCAACAACAAGATCCTTTGACAAACCAGTTTGTGATTTAGACAAATTAAAAGAAAGAGTATCAACGTTTTCTCTTTCTTGTGCCGAAAAACTAAGAAGACAAAATTCTATTTCAAATGTCATAATTGTATTTATAAGAAGTAATTTCTTCAGAAAAGATTTAAAGCAGCATTCTTGCTCCAGAGTTATCACCCTTCCTTATCCTACAAATTCTTCTTTTGTTTTAAATAATTATGCGTTAAAAGCAGTTGAAGAAATGTTTCAGTCTAATGTAAGTTATAAGAAAGCAGGAGTAATTGTAACGAGTCTTTCACCCAGCGATAATTATCAATTAGGAATTTTTGAAAATGAAGACTATCGTCATAAGCCCCTTATGAAAATCATAGATCATATTAATTCTAAGTATGGGGATAAAATTAAATTAGCAAATCAAGATTTAACAAAAAAATGGAAAATGAAACAAGAGTTTCTTTCCCCAAGTTACACCACTAGACTTAGTGATATAATCAGGATCAGATGAAAAAAAATAAAAATCTAAATTTCTTTACCCCAAGTAGAGAAACAGGGTTAGACACAGTTTTAATAAATGCGGGAATCTCAGCAGGGTTTCCATCTCCAGCAGGTGATTACAAGCAGGAAAGAATTAGTTTAGATAAAGAATTAATAAAAAATCAGGAAGCAACTTTCTTTGCAAGAGTTTCCGGTGAGTCAATGATCAATGCGGGTTTAGAGGATGGAGATTTAATAGTTATAGACAGAAGCATAGAACCAGCAAATAATAAAATAGCAGTTTGTTTTATTGATGGCGAATTTACGGTTAAAAGGTTAAGGGTAAAAAAAGGTAAAATTTGGCTACAGCCTGAAAACTCAGATTATAAAGCAATTGAAATCAAGGAGGATAACGAATTGGTTATTTGGGGAATTGTAACAAATGTCATTAAAAAGTTATAAAAGCTTATTTACTCGACAAGTGCTGTAACTTTATTATTTTTCATTTCAACAGTACCGGAGTTAATATCAAAAAAGTAACCTCTCCCTTCCTTTTTAAAGACTTCCTTTTGAGATTCATCTAAAGTGATATTCCCATACAACTTAATAGATCCTTTTTTTAAGTTAGAAACAATTGCCGCGTGATTATTTAGCATTTCAAATTCTCCGTCAACACCGGGGACAGCAACTGATAAAACTTCGCCGGTAAATATTATTTTTTCAGGGGATATAATTTCTAAAACCATTGGTCTTTATTATGCTTCTGCTAACATTTTTTCGCCAGCTTCGATTGCTTCTTCGATAGTTCCTTTTAGGTTAAATGCCGCCTCTGGAAGATGATCCAGCTCACCATCCATGATCATGTTAAACCCTTTGATTGTGTCTTTTATATCTACAAGCACACCAGGTGTTCCAGTGAATTGTTCCGCAACATGGAATGGTTGAGATAAAAATCTTTGAACTCTTCTAGCTCTACCAACTGCTTGTTTGTCTTCTTCAGATAATTCTTCCATACCAAGAATTGCAATAATATCCTGTAATTCTTTGTATCGCTGTAATAATTCCTTTACTCTTTGTGCGCAATTGTAATGATCATCACCCAAGATTTCAGCTGTAAGAATTCTTGATGTAGAATCAAGCGGATCAACTGCAGGGTAGATTCCTAATTCTGCAATTTTTCTTGAAAGTACAGTAGTTGCATCCAAATGAGCAAATGTAGTTGCAGGAGCAGGGTCTGTTAAATCATCCGCAGGAACATATACGGCCTGAACAGATGTAATAGATCCATTTTTAGTAGAAGTAATTCTTTCTTGCATAGCTCCCATTTCAGAGGCTAGCGTAGGTTGATACCCAACAGCAGAAGGCATTCTTCCGAGAAGAGCAGATACTTCAGAACCAGCTTGAGTAAATCTAAATATATTATCAACAAAGAAAAGAACATCTTTACCTTGCCCTTCTCCAGCACCATCCCTAAAATACTCAGCAACTGTTAGTCCTGAAAGAGCAACTCTAGCTCTAGCTCCCGGAGGCTCATTCATTTGTCCAAAAACAAAAGTTGCTTTGGAATCTTTTAAAGCTTCTTTATCAACTTTACTAAGATCCCATCCCCCTTTTTCCATGCTTTCCATGAACTCATCTCCATAGTTTATAATTCCAGATTCTAGCATCTCACGAAGTAAGTCATTACCCTCTCTTGTTCTTTCTCCAACACCCGCAAAAACTGATAATCCACCATGACCTTTAGCAATGTTATTAATCAGCTCTTGAATAAGAACTGTTTTTCCAACACCTGCACCACCAAATAATCCAATTTTTCCTCCTTTGGCGTAAGGCTCGATCAGATCAATAACTTTGATTCCAGTAAATAATACTTCAGTAGCTGTTGTGAGATCTTCAAATTTTGGAGCTTCACGGTGAATCGGTAACCCACTGTCTCCAGACTTTGGAAGATCTCCAATTCCGTCGATTGAGTCTCCAATCACATTAAAAAGTCTTCCATTTACTTCTTTTCCTATCGGCATTTGGATAGGACTGTTTGTAGGCTTTGCTTCTGCGCCCCTACTTAACCCGTCAGAAGAATCCATTGCAATTGTTCTTACCATGTTTTCTCCAATGTGAGATTGTACTTCTAATACAAGTTTTGTTCCGTCAGATTTTTCAATCTCTAGTGAATCATAAATTTTTGGAAGGCCAGACTCTGAACTGAATTCAACATCAATTACAGGTCCTACGATTTGAGCTATTTTTCCTGATGTCATTTTTAAGGATAAATTGTTAAATATTGCTTGTTATATAATGTGGCAAATATAGATTTTTTATGAAATATATTCAATACATTTTTTAACAAATAATGAACTATTATAAACAAAAAAAAAGTCTGGAATTAATCCAGACTTTTTTTGTTTTAGTTTGTTTTTTTAAAGGCTATAAACCGTCAGGATAATTTGTCGGATATTGACCAATATCTAAGCCTGAATCAGAAAGATTAGATCCCCATGTAGCATCAATTGCCTCCATCATTCTTTTAGCAATTAAAGCACTACCTCTAGAAGTTGGATTGTATCCATCTAAACTAAAGAAACCACCAAATACTAAATCTCCTGTCATATTGAAGCTATCCTCCATAACTCCTGTTGTAACAACATCATTATAAAGAGCAGCTAAATCAAATAATGCCCATCCACTAGGAACAGATCCTGCAAGAGCAGCATTTGCTGCAGCTAATTTAGTTTGAATCTCTTCAACTTCGCTAGGAAGTAAAACACCAAAGTCTGGTAACCCTGCAGAAACTCCCCATATACCAGAGTTTGGATCTACTCCATCAACAGGTTGGCCTAAAAACGTTGAAGCTTGAAGTGAAATTTTATCATTTGCGTTCGCATCTCTCCATGTAGGCAACCCTGCTCCTGATAAGTCAGTTAAAGTTTCATCTGCTATTAATATCGGATTTGCACCTGGGGAACGTGTTGCCAAAGTTCTTAATGCAACTTCTTCAGCAGACATTGCACCTATGGATTGAAAAAATATAAGGCCTCCATTATAGGCTTGTACTAATCCGTTAAGTTGGTCAGCAGTAGCCTGATCTAAAGGAATAGCATCATAAGTTACAGAATTCCAGTCAGGTGTAGTTGTTGGATCTGGTAGAGTTGTAATAACTCCGTTAGGAACAGTGGAGCTTAATGCTTGAATTGTCCCCACTACAGCAGCTAGCATACCAGTTGGTCCATCTAACTCAACAGTTCCAAAAGGAAATCCTGATGCTCCAAATTGAGCATAACTTGCAAAATCATTTCCAGGAACAAGAGTAACAAATGTTGGTTGTTGCATCATAGCATCACCAACCATAGTTGCGTTGTTACTTGAAGCAGCTCTTACATACCAAGGGTTAGCTTGACCAGCCATTAATCCTTCCATACTACCAACACCTGGTACTACAAAAGAACCAGCAATAGCATAAGGCATTGCCATATTAGAATATGGACCAGGCACAACATTTGTTGCTTCCGTGGTGATACTACCTGAAACAAATGCAGGTCCAGCTCCATTAAAAAACAGTCTTGGCCCCCAAAATTGTTGACCACCTACATTAATACCACCCACATTATCACTAACATATGGCTGAGTAAAATCTCCACCGCCTGCCATTGACATAACTCCTGCCATGATGTTTGGGTATGAATTCATTTGTGCAGCTGCAAACAATGAATTGTCTGAAACTCCAGCAGTGATACTTTCACCCATGGAAACATAAGTGCTAAAATCAGCATCACCAGAATCTATATCTAAATAGGCGTCTGGATAATTTGCGCCAGGGTTTTCTACATCTGTCTCACAAGCCATTAGGCCTAAAAATAAAACAGATAAAAATATATATTTAAATTTCATAATTATTAATATTTAATATTATTAAAAGTTGTTAGCAGTCCATGAAACATAATATTGTGTTCCGATAAATCCAGAACCGAATGCTGTAAAGTATTCGTTATTTCCAATATTAGTTGCTCCAATTTTAACTGTTGACTTCCACTTAGGAAGTGTAAAATTAATCTGTGCATCAACTACGTGAGTTTCAGGAACCATACCATCTCCAAAAGATGCTTGCCATAAGTACTCACTCCAGTATCTCCAAGCTACATTAAATCCAACTGTTCTATCGCTGATTTTGAAAAGGTTTGTGTTTCCAAATTGAGCTTTAATCTTGTGCTCAGGTGTATTCCAGTTTGTTCTGAAATCAGGATAAAGTGATTGTTCAAATTCTAATTTAGATTTTGTGTAGTTAGCAGAAAGGTCAAAGTTTCCAAAGATCTTAGTAGCCATTCCTATTGCCATTCCCCATGAAGAAATTTCTGCAGGAGAATTTGTATATGCGCTATAGGTTTCAAAATCTGAATTAGCCATTGCTAATACAGATAATCCACCGTCACCTACTTCTCCGTAAAGAGGAGCTAGTACTACTTGAGTATTAATGAAATCTTGGAAATCATTTCTGTAAACCGCAGCATCAATTGTAAAGGTTCTAGATAATTTTCCTCTATAACCAAACTCCATTGATTGCATTTGCTCAGGCTTAACATAGTCAACATCAGCTACATTAAGAAGTGCAGGATTACCCGTAGCAGCAAAAGCTTGAACTGAACTAGCCTCATATGCATTGCTGTATGCAGCATCACCAGTAAGAGTAACACTTGCTGGAATTCCTAACGATTGTCCTGCAATACTTACCCCATAATCCCTAACAAATCTTGCTGGGTTACCATCACCAGAACCAACTAATCTTGCCTGACCTGCATCAAGTCCAATAAATAAATCTTGAGTGGTAGGAGTTCTAAATCCTGTTTGGTAAGAAACTCTGAAGTTATGATTCTTATATTCACCTGCAGTATAACTTAGTACACCTCTTGGTGAGAACTGTCCGTCAAAGTATTCTGACTTATCATATCTGATTGCACCCGTAACTACAAGTCTATCATCCATCATTTTCTTAACGGCCTGCGTATAGAATCCTATTTCTTGGTATTCAATTGGCCCGTCAACATCTGTAAAGATTGTTCCACCCGAATTAAGTGAATACATTCTTGCAGATCCACCAACTTGAACTTCTGCCCAGTCCCACATATGACCAAAATTATAGTTATAATCTAAGTGGTAGAATTTTGAATTGTCCTGGAATTTAGCACCCGTTGTTAAATCAGGATCGGTTATTACCTCAGCTAAATTTGAATTAAATTCTTCAGAGCCAGGTAACCATCTTCCAGTATCTGCTGTTTGTCTAGCTAATGCGTGAGCTTGATCGATGTTTAACCCAGCTAATTGCCCGTTAACAATACCGCCTACATATTCAGCAAACCAGTTAAGATCTGGCTTCCATCTTCTGTTTACATTAATTGCAGCAAAAGTCATATCATATGAATCACCTGCGTCATCTTCAACAACGTATCCTCTAACAAACCAGTTGTCGTTAGTAACCTCAAGTTTGTGTTGATTCATTGTAAAGTTCTTAATAGCGTATCTGTTAATACCTTGATATAAAGTTCTACCAGTACCCCATTTACCAACGTAAGATAATTCAAGATTACTTCCTTCAACAGGTCTATAGTATACACCCCAGTCAGCTTTTTTACTTGTAGCTTCTGGTTCTGCCATATCCATTTCATTGTAACCGGTTCTGCTTACTACTTCACTAGGAACTAGTGCTTCAGCACCAGCAGGTAATAGACCAAGTGGAATCATCTGTTGAGCAACAGCATATATATTTGTTGCAACCTCATCACCATAGATATTAATACCGTCGTGGTTATAATCTCCAGGGAAAACAGATCTATTTAATTTGTCTTCTTCACTATTTGCAACCCAGTCGGTTCCGATTAAGTAACCAAAATTAACTTTCATTGCAAGTTTGTCGCTGAATTTATGTCCCCATCTGATTTGAACATCTTGGAATTGATTATCTCCAGCAGCATCTTGTGAAGTAATACCTCTTTTGTACTGACCACTAACTCCTTGGTGATCAAAAGGATTTTTACTATTCATTAATAAAATACCGTTAAAGGCATTTGCACCATATAATGCCGAAGAAGTACCAGGTACTAATTCTACATTAAGAACATCTGTTTCTACCATCCCCAATAAATTTCCTAATGGGAAATTAAGTGCAGGAGCAGAGTTGTCCATGCCATCTACTAACTGTACGAATCTTGTATTAGCAAATGTTGCAAAACCTCTAGTGTTAATAGATTTAAAAGTGAAACTATTCACGTTTATATCCACACCTTTTAAGTTTTCTAGACCATCATAAAAATCTGCAGAAGCAGTTGTTCTGATGTCTTTTGTACCAAATCTTTCAATTGTAACTGGCGATTCGAAAACTCTTTGTGGAGTTCTAGAAGCAGAAACAACAACTTCGTCCAGAGCTGTATTGTCTTCTAAAACAATATTTACAGTTGATGTGCCTGTTACTTCAACCGTAGCAGCTTTGAATCCAACACTACTAGCTTCGATACTAAAAGGAGCATCCATATCAACAGTAATTGAATAATTACCGTCAAAATCAGCTGCAACACCATTTGATGTCCCAACAACAATAACTGTTGCTCCAGATAATGGCTGGTCATTTATGTCAGTCACACTACCAGAAACCGTAGTTTGAGCGTAACTAAAAACACCAACTAACATTATTAAAATCTTAAGAATTGTTCTCATAATTTGTTTATGTTTAATTTTTATGGGTTAAATATATGTTAATAATCTGTTAACGCCATGAATATTGACAAAAAAATGGGGTAAAAAATTAATTTTTATTAAAAATATTCTTAGTATTTTGTCAAATTATCAATTAATATCATATTTATTAATATAAAATGATACAATAAGTTTAATAATTTAACAGTTTTGGTAAATAATGTTTATCTGGGCTAAAATCACTAAAAATCAATAGAAAAACCAAAAGAAGGGATTATTGACTGCCGATTTACATCAATCTCGATAAGGTTAAAAGGAGTAATAATATTTCCATCACCATCTCTTTCCAACCCATATTCTGACGGGGATGGTATTTTTTGAGCAAGAAGATTTAATATTTCAATAAAGAAGTTTATGGAAATATTCTCCTTATTCCATTTTTTGTCAAATCTTACATCTACTTGTGAAAAGTTTCCAAGTTTTACACTTCCAAGTTCTGAATAATCAAGGATCATATTTGGATAATTTACTAAGCTAGCATCCAAATCATAGGGAACGTAAGGAGTTTTTCCTGAAAAACGCCATCTTGAACTTATTTCCCAATTCTTTTTGAGCTTATAACCTCCGCTAAAAGAGGATAGATGTTTGCTGTCCCATACAGAGGGTAAATAATTTCCGTTTATATCAGTAAACTCGCTTTTAAAGAACGTATAAGAAAATATTCCGTAAAAATTATTAGTCAACTTTTGTTGAAAAAGAAATTCTAGCCCTCTTGTTTTTCCTTTTCCGTCAGTTATAATATTTTCGTTTCCCAGGACTTCAAAATCAGCCCCTTTATTTGCAAGAGATACTCCATCAACTAAAGATATTGGAAATTGATCATATTTTTTTAAAAATCCTTCAATAGATATTTTTGATGCATTTCCTAGTGCAAAGTCAAATCCAGTTACAAAATGATTACTTTTTGTATATTTTGCATCTTGATTAGCGAACTCTCCTAAACCGTTTTTAAATCCAAGAACTGTATAAACTGGTATCTTATAATAAGTACCTAAACTTGAATTCCATTTTAACCTTCTATCTTTTGAAATTGACAGAGAGGTTGATAATCTTGGAGACAAATTATTTGTTAGGTTGGATCCACTACTAAAAGTATCTTCGTCGGAGCGAATTCCGATTGAGACATCGAGCTTGTTTTCAAAAAAGCTCTTAGAAATATTTCCAAATAATCCATATTTATAAAAATTAAATTTGGTTATGTATTCTGCTTGATTATAAAGATCAGATGTGTTATTGAAGTAATCGGAGTACTGAATATTTCCACCCCATGATATTTTCCAATCATTTACATAACTCACTGTTTTCAATCTTAATTTAGTTTCCCATTCATGGGAATCATTTCTAAAATAAAGTCCGTTTAAATTTTCATTATCAACGTATCTAGAAAATATATTTTTTAATTTATTTGAACTAAGAGCTAGTATAAATTGACCTTTTTTTTCTTTAAACTTTCTAATCCATGAAAGACCCGTTGTTGTTGAGTTTTGCTGAATTATAGGAACTTGTTCTAAAAATGATTGCTGAGTAAAATCAAAATCATCTGGGGCTTCAACAGAAAAATCATCAATTGCACCCAAGCCTATAAAATTTATTGAGTTATAATCATCTATTTTATGGTTTACTTTCCACTGAAAGTCCCAATAATCGGGTCTGATCGGTAATCCAATTAGTTCAAATAGGAATTGCAGGTAACTTTTTCTAGCAGAAAAAATAAAAGTAGTTTTATTAGTCTCTTTTTTTGAGAAAGGGCCTTCAATGGTTATTGCGGAATCACTCGCCCCAAATCGAAAATTACCGCTTATTTCCTTAGGATTTCCATTTTTCTGATTAAACTGTAAGACACCACTTAGCGGGTTGTCATATTCAACTCCAAATGCAGATGTACTCAAAGTTACCTCATCAATAAAGGAAATATTAATCATTCCTTGTGGTCCACCCGCACTTCCTTGTGTGCTAAAGTGATTAATATTAGGAATTTCGATCTCATCCAAATAATATACAGTTTCATTTGGTGCACCACCTCTAATTATTATATCATTTCTAAATCCTCCAACAGATGGTGAAAGACCAGGCATACTTTGAACTACCTTTGTTACATCATTGTCAGCTCCCGGGTAACTTTCTATCTCAACCCTTGAAAAAGTATTCACCGAAAGAGGAGTTTCGGCAGACTTTTTAAAAGGGCTTTCATACAAAATAATTTCTTCAAGTTCTTCAGAGGATTCAACCATCAGAATTTCTAAAGTTTGATTCCCCTTACTTTTAATTATGATATTAAAAATCTTTTTAGATTGGTAACCCACATAACTTACAGACAAGTTATAGGATTTTGGAGATATGTTAGTGATTTCAAAAAATCCGTTTTCATTTGAAATTGCTCCTTTTTCAGTTCCTTCAATTATCACATTAGCACCTAGAAGGGGGAGTTGACTTTTGGAATCATATATATAACCATTTATAGAGCCATCAATTTGAGAAAATAATAGCACAGGTAAAATAAATAAAAATGATAAAATATTTTTCACATCGATAATATCACAAATTTTATTCCACGATTTAATTAATCGATTTTATGTGAACCATCGCAAAAGGGAAGTTTTTTAGATTTAGCACACCCACATAATGTAAATTTTTCTCCATGTGGAATTTTATTTCCTTCAAAATCGGTTAAATCAACGTCACCATGAACAACTATTTGCCCCTTTTCTTTCCTAAATATGTGGGTTATTTTTTTTTCCATAATTAGAGGTTTGAAGTATATTCCATTAACCATGTACATATCATCGCCCCATAGGTACCCACTACATATCCAAATACGGCTAATAATACCCCGACTGTAGCTAGTGATGGATGAAAAGCTGCAGCAACCACTGGCGCTGAGGCGGCACCACCTACATTTGCTTGACTGCCTACAGCTAGAAAGAAATAGGGAGCTCTTATTAATTTTGCCACAGAAATTAAAAGGATTGCATGTATAGTCATCCATATAACTCCGATTAAAATTAATTTAGGCTCATCAAGTATTGAACCTAAATCCATTTTCATTCCTATGGTTGCAACAAGTACATAAATAAAAATGCTTCCAATTTTACTAGCTCCAATTCCCTCAAAGTTTCTTACTTTAGTAAACGATAGGCCAATTCCGATAAATGTTGCAATTGATATCATCCAAAAGAACTTTGAAGCAAAAGATGATAGCCCCGAACTTTTATCAGCAACTGATTCAAAATTAGAGGTTAAAAATTCAGATATATATTCAGCCCCTAAATGTGAGAAACCAACTGTCCCAAAAGCAATAGCTAAAAGAATCATATAATCTGTTAAGCTTGGAATTCTTTTATTACTATTTGAAAATGTGCTGACCTTTTCTTTTAATTCTTCAATGGCAGAAGTATCAGCTTTTAACCATTTATTTATAGTTTCTTTTTTTCCAATGCCAAATAAAATCATCGCCATCCAAATATTAGCAACTACTATATCAACCAATACCATAGCGCCGTACTTTTGAGGATTGTATTCAAATATTTCTAACATTGCAGCTTGATTAGCTCCTCCTCCAATCCAGCTCCCAGCTAGAGTTGAAAGACCTCTCCAAATAGCATCTGGCCCTGCCCCGTTAAATAGTTCAGGAAAAAATATTGATAAAATTAAAATTGATATTGGCCCTCCAATTATAATTCCAATTGTACCAGTAAAAAACATAACCAATGCTTTATATCCAAGGTTATATATCGCTTTTAGATCTATACTTAAGGTCATTAATAATAATGATGCGGGAAGTAAATATCTACTTGCTATATAATAAGTTTGAGATTCCTCAGAAGAAATTATGCCAAGAGAATTGAAAATAGCCGGAATAAAATAACACATCAGAAGCCCAGGTATCACTTTGTAAAATTTAAACCAGAATCCTTCCTTTTTAGATTCTGTATAGAAAACAAAACCTAGAGAAATCATTAAAATTCCAAAGACTATAGCATCATTTGTAAAAGGCATTATTTGCTAGTTTAAGATTTACATAAAAATACTATGATTTTTTAACTATGCGTTAACATGGCCTGAAATGTTTAATATTTATTTTTAAAAAAAATAAAATATTTTAAAGAATTTAAAACAAATTTTTGGAAAGAGTTTTAACTATTCGACGCGATTACATTATAAAATTTATTACAAAAACCAGTGTATTTTGATTTAGTTTAAAAAATTCTAGTTAAAGCATTAATCCCAAAGACGACGGGGTCATTATAAATAGGATTAATTGTATGTAATAGTGATTGTTTCTTCACCGAATCCAACTTCTGTCACCACAATATTTCTTGGATATCCCTCATCATTATAATCATAAGTAAAAGTATAGCCGTATGATTCGTCTTCACTAGAGTCATCACAAGTATATTCTTCAATCCAACTTATTACATTATTATTATATCCAACTAGTTCAGCATCAGTAAAAACCCATTGGATCATCATAAGTGCACTAGCACCGGTAACATTTTTAAACGGGCCGTTGTAATTATCATATTCTAAGGTCGATGAAAAAACACAATCACCATCAGGTCCATTGGCTGAGATAAGATTACCGTTATTATCAACTTGAGCCGTTGAAGAAGACTCCATTGTTCCGTTATAATATGATTGAAAGGTTATTGATCCGTTCGAGTTATATGTATATGTATTGTACTCATCATCATTACATCCACTACTAGGATTATAGCAATATTCAGATCTTGTTAATCTTCCTTGTGAATCGTATTCAAAAGAATCTCTAGAGTTTATAGTATTACTAGAACCATCATAATTATCAACTCTTGAAATTAAATTATTTGCATAAATAAACTCACTTCTAGTTGAACTTTGAAGACTTCCATTATTAAAGCTACTTCTTAATTTTTCAACAATTTTATCACCATCATAGGTAAAATCTTCTTGGTAAGTATATTGAGAGGATTCAATATCATTATATGAAATCTGAGAGGGGAATAAAGCAACCTCGTTATTATTATTGTTGTTATTGTTGTTATTGTTGTTGTCATCGTTATCACTGTCTGATGAACATGAGAATATTAACAATGTGATTAAAAATATATTGGCAAATTTTTTCATGATTTTAGTTTTTTAATAAAGTTACTAATTTTAAAATAAATTCTGCTTTATGGATTACTCCACTGTTACAGACTTAGCTAAATTTCTAGGCTGATCTACATCCTTCCCTAGTAATACCGCAATATGGTATGAGAGTAATTGAAGAGGAATTACCGTTATAAAAGGTGTCACAGATTCAATGCTGTCAGGAACTTCAATTACATAATCTGCAATTTCCTTTACCTCCTTATCTCCTTCAGAAACAATTGCAATTATCTTTCCTTTACGGGATTTTATTTCTTGAATATTACTAACAATCTTATCATAATTAATTTTGTTAGTGGCGATAGCTACGGTAGGCATATCTTTATCAATTAGCGCAATTGGGCCATGTTTCATTTCTGCTGCAGGGTAACCTTCTGCATGGATGTAAGAAATTTCTTTCAGCTTTAAAGCTCCTTCTAGTGCTATCGGAAAATTATATCCTCTTCCCAAATACAAGCAATTTTTAGACTTTAGAAACTTCTTAGCAATTTTTTTT
>CABWYN010000008.1 GCA_902509675.1 uncultured Bacteroidota bacterium
ACTGGTAATTTAATAAATACTACCATTGAGAATATTTCAACACTTGTAAAAAATGAAAATGATTTATTACCGTTAAAACTAGAATCAAATAACACATTAAATCTGCAAATTGGTAATGATAATGGTAATGTTTTTAAAAATTATTTAAATAAGTATACAAACGTTAGTGTTGTAAAATCTGAAAATATTAATGAAAATGAGCTAGTTAATTTGACAGATAAATATGAGACAATTATTGTTAGTATACACATGAAATCAAATACTCCCTGGGAAAATATGAATAAAAAACTTTCGGCCAAGGATAAAGAAATGCTAAAAATAATTGATAATCATGAAAATAAGATCTTGGTATCTTTCACTAACCCCTATACATTAAATCAGCTAGATCTTAACTCTTACGGGGCAATATTAGTGGCTTATCAAAACAATCCTGAATTTCAAAAAATCACAGCTCAACAGATTTTTGGAGCAAAAACAATAAATGGGGTCTTACCAGTAACAATTAGCGACTTATATAAATTTGGAAGTGGAATAAACTTAGATAAAATTAATATTTTAAGCTACAGCGATCCTGAAAAAGTAGGTGTTGACAGGTTTAAACTTTCTAAAATTGACTCTATAGTAGAATACGCGATAGAAAACAGAATGACACCTGGAGCACAGGTTTTGGTTGCCAAGAATTCAAACATTATTTATGAAAAATCCTTCGGTAAATTACGATATAATGAGGGCTTAAAAACAGATAATCAAACAATATATGATTTGGCTTCTTTAACCAAAATTCTTGTAACCACACCTATTTTAATAAAACTCGTAGACGAAGGTGTAATAAAACTTGAAACAAAAATTAAGGATATAATTCCTAGATATATAGATTCCAATAAGTCCGAAATTACAATAAAAGAACTATTGTCCGGTCATGCTTCTCTTCAGGCGTGGATACCATTTTATAAATTTACGTTGGATGAAAATAATAAACCTTCTCTTGATTATTATTCATATAATAAGACAAAGAATAATAGCTTAAAGGTTGCGCCTAATTTATTTTTAAGATCTGATTATATAGATACTATAAGAAATATAATAAAGGATAGTGATTTACTTAAAAAGAAATATAAGTACAGTGATTTATCTTATCTTATAATACAGGAATTTATTGAAAATCATTATGGAAAAAATCTAAACAAGATAATAGATGATTTAATGTTTAATAAACTTGGTATTAAATTAGACTACAACCCATCCTTAAAATATTCCACAAAAAATATAGCACCCACTGAAATAGACGAATACTTTAGATACAAGGAAATTAACGGATATGTTCATGATATGGCGGCAGCTATGTTTGGAGGTATTTCAACTCATGCAGGATTATTTGGTGATGCAAATAATGTAGCCAAAGTAATGCAAATGTTTTTACAAAATGGAAATTATGCTAATCAACAAATTTTAAAATCAGAAACGATAAATTTATTTAACAATTGTTATTATTGTGATGAGGAAAATAGACGAGGAGTTGGTTTTGACAAACCTCAACTAAAAGAAGACGGTCCAACTTGTGGATGTATTTCGATGGATAGCTTTGGACATTCTGGATGGACAGGAACTTTTGCTTGGGCTGACCCTGAGAAAGATATTATTTATATATTTTTATCAAATAGATCATACCCCGATGGTATAACTGCTGGTCAATCTAAACTTGTTAAAGAAAATATTAGAAGTGAAATACAAAGAGAAATTTATAACTCAATTATAGATTAATATGATAATAGGAATTGTTTGCTATCCAACATTTGGCGGAAGTGGTGTTTTAGCTACCGAATTAGGAATTGAATTATCTAAAAAAGGGCATGAAATACATTTCATTACTTATAATCAACCTGTTAAACTTGAACTTTTTAATAACAAGGTGCATTTTCATGAAGTAGAAGTGCCAAATTACCCATTATTCCATTACCCTCCTTACGAGCTTGCATTATCCTCAAAATTGGTTGGGATGGTAAAAAAATATAAAATTGATCTGTTACATGTTCATTATGCTATTCCCCATGCATATGCCGCGTTAATGGCTAAACAAATGCTTAAATCAGAGAAAATCAACATTCCAGTTGTTACCACTTTACACGGAACTGATATTACATTGGTTGGGAGCAACCCTTCCTATAAAACCGCCGTTGAGTTTAGTATTAATAACTCTGATTATGTTACAGCTGTTTCAGAAAGTCTTAAAAGAGATACTCTTTCATTATTTAGCATTAAAAAAGAAATTGATGTAATACCAAATTTTGTTAATCTTGACAAATACGTTAATAAATTTTCGAAAAATAACTTACTAAATAGCGAAGACAAAATCATAACCCATGTAAGTAATTTTAGAAAGGTTAAAAGAATAACTGATGTTTTAGAGATATTCTATGGTATACAAAAAAAAATTCCTTCAAAACTGTTAATGCTTGGCGATGGTCCAGAAAAAAACAAAGCTGAAAAAAAAGCAAAAAAATTAGGCATTAAAGAAAAAGTTATATTTTTTGGAAAGAGTAATGAAATAAATAAAATTTTATCATTTAGTGATTTATTCTTACTCCCCTCTGAGATTGAGAGCTTTGGTTTGTCTGCTTTAGAAGCCATGGCAGCAAATGTTCCTGTTGTTTCTTCAAACACTGGGGGAATACCTGAAGTTAATATTGATAATTTTTCTGGTAAATTAAGTGATATTGGAAATGTCAATAAAATGATAAACGATTCTGTTTTAATTTTATCAGATAACAAAATTCATAAAAAATTTAAGCAAAACGCCCGAAAAAGAGCTGAAGAATTTGATATACACAAGATTGTTCCTCTTTATGAAAAAGTTTACAAAAAATTAATTTAACCCAAATTATGAAAAGAAAAGATTTTTTAAAATTAAGTTCCGCATCCGCTCTATTATTTGGGTTAAAATCTCACTCTGTAAGCCTATATGAAACCAATAAACCTTATGATTACAAAAAAAACAATTCACTATACATGGGTGACTTTTCAGCACCAAAATTAGATGTTGTCAGAGTTGCTTTTATTGGAGTAGGAGCTAGAGGAAGTGGGCATGCTAAGCAAATAGCTGCTATCGAGGGAACTGAAGTTGTTGGGATTTGTGATTTTTACAATGATTTAGCAGAAAAATCATCTTATATCTGTCAAAAGATTGGAAACGGCAAAAGGCATAAAAATATAGCCATTTACTCTGGTAATAAAAATAAATGGAAAGCTATGCTAGAAGAAGTTCAACCAGATGCTGTATTTATCTCAACAAATTGGGATAATCATGCCTTAATGGCAATTGAATCAATGAAAAAAAATGCACATGCATTTGTTGAAGTTCCTATGGCTACTAATTTAAAAGATTTATGGGATATAGTTAATACTTCCGAAACTACTCAAAAACATTGCATGATGATGGAAAATGTTAACTACGGCAGAGATGAATTGATGTACTTAAATATGTGTAGAAAAGGAGTTATTGGAGAATTTCTTCATGCTGAGGCTGCTTATATTCATGAGTTAAGGTTTCAAATGAAAGAGGAAGTTAGAGGAACAGGATCATGGAGAACACAACATTATGCAAAAAGTAAAGGTAATTTGTATCCGACCCATGGACTAGGCCCCGTGGCTCAATATATGAACATAGCTAGAGGTGATGATAATTTTAGCACTTTAATTTCATATTCAACTCCGGCTTTGGGTAGAAAACTATACGCTGAGAAAAACTATGACACTGACCACAAATGGAATAATATTGATTATTTAAATGGAGATATGAATACATCAATTATTAAAACAAAGTTAGGTAGAACAATAATGGTGCAATGGGATGAGACCAGTCCCAGACCTTATTCGAGACACAATTTAATTCAAGGAACAAAGGGTATTTTAGCTGGTTTTCCAACAAGAGTTGCACTTGAAAACGGAGTAGAAGGTGTTACAAAGGATCACCATTCTTGGGTCCAGGGTAAAGAGTTAAAATTATTATATGAAAAGTATGATCATCCGCTTTATAAAAGACTGGATTCATTAATAGAAAAAATGGGAGGAAGAAATCATGTTGGACATGGTGGAATGGATCTAGTAATGAGATATAGAATAATAGAATGTTTGAGAAACGGAGAACCATTGGATCAAAATGTTTACGAAGGTTGCTTTTGGAGTGCTGTAACGCCGTTAAGCGCAAACTCGATTAAAAATGGCGGAGAACCACAAAAATTTCCAGATTTCACAAGAGGTAATTGGAAAAAAACGAAACCACTTGAAATTTTAAATTAATATTATTTCCAATCTTTTAATTTACTTGACATCCCTATTCCTGGATTAAATGTATTGGTAGGATCTAGATTCTTGTAAAAATTTATTAATGAAGGTTTCGCCTGATACTCATGACCTACATTATGTTCAGCAGGGTATTCTGCACCCCTATTGTTATAACTTTCTAGAATTTCTTTTTTTAACTTTTTAGCGTTTACTCCTTTTTTTAAAATATAGTTTTGATGTTGGACATGACAAAATAAATGGCCATAATAAAATTTCTTCTCAATTTGCTTGTCAATTATTTCGGGCAATTGCTCAAACCATTCTTTTTCATTTCTAGGAAATGCAACATCCAAGGACATCATTTCTCCAACTTCCTTTTTTTTTAGGGTATGATATCTTCCAATTGCACTGGCAGAAACAAATCTATGTAGCGATGCTTTTCTTCCTTCATTTGTACTGCATTCAAAGAAATCACCGTCATTTTTTTTTAAAAAAATTTTAAAATATTCTCTTGCCTCATCGATTCCTTCATCAGACATTTCAACTATCCAATGATGTTCAAATCTATCCCTAAATTGTTCCATTCTTTCAGGTAGATGATTTGGAAAAATTGATCCAATAAACTGCATAATTCTATCTGAAAAATTGTTAGGTAAAAATCTCAACTTATTAGCAATTATATCAACATTTCTTTTAAGTTCGAATAGTGTTGGTAAAAAACTTGTACCTAGTTTTTCAATTACAATAAAATTATCCTTGCTATATTTTTTTGCTGCATCGTAACAATCCCTGTGCAAATAATCGCCAAGTGTAGGTAAATTTTTGAATTTTGATAGGACATCCCTTCTTATTTGCCAAAACACATCAGGATTATTAGTTCCTAAATAAAAAACTTTATTTTTTTCTGGTTTAGGGTAAGTGTCTAGTCTAAGGGCAAAAACCACCAATTTACCACTACTACCTGACGCTCCATACAAAAGTCTTTTATCCGAATTATACCTAGCAGGAGTGTCTTCATCTATTCCTCTGACTATTTCGGAATATTTATCATCTGAGGCTAACTTATCATTATTGATTATGTTTTCCTTCTTATAGTTTTTTGATTGTAAGTTATTCAGTATAGTTTCAGGATTATCTCCTAAATCAATACCAAGATCATTCACTAACTCGAGTTTACCTTCTTTATTTAGTTTAGCATACAATGCTAATTCAGTGTAAGCAGGACCTCTTTTTACCAAAGAGCCACCAGAATTATTACAAACACCACCAACAATTGAGGCGCCTATAGAAGTTGAGCCAATTACAGAGTGAGGTTCCCTATTAAAGGGTTTTAATTTTTCTTCTAAATCATATAAAGTACTTCCTGAAAGGGCTATAATCTGTTTGGCATTGTTAATAATATGAATTTCATTTATTCGTAATGTATTAATAATTACGATTGGCCTATCATAATCATTTCCATAGGGTGTTGAACCACCTGTTAATCCTGTATTAGCTGCCTGCATAATTATAATGAAATCATTTGAAACACATAATTCAAGAAGCCTCCATAATTCCGATAAATTGCCAGGCTTTAATATTGCTAAAGCATCACCACGACCAAATCTCCACCCGCTTATAAAGGGTTCTTTTTGCCATTTACTAGTAATGACAAACTTTTTCCCAATAACTGATTTAAAATTATCAATATGTGCTGAATATTTTTTCATAGAACCAAATAACATATTTCTAAATTTAAAACCATTATTTTTAAATATTATTAATAATTTTTAGAAGTTATTAATAAACTATATTTTTAAGCTATCATTTCATTTTTATGAACAATTCATTTGGAAATATTTTTAGATTAACCACTTTTGGTGAATCTCACGGAAAAGCTATAGGGGGAATAATTGATGGATGTCCATCAGGTATCAAAATTGATTTCGAATATATTTCAAATGAAATGCGAAGAAGAAAGCCTGGGCAGTCTAAAATAGTTACTCAGAGAAAGGAGGATGACATGGTTGAATTTCTTTCTGGAATTTTTGATGGAAAAACAACAGGAACACCGATTGGTTTTATAATTAAAAATAAAGATCCTAAAAGTAAAGATTACGATCATTTAAAAGATTCCTTTAGACCTAGTCACGCTGATTTTGTATATGATAAAAAATACGGCAATAGAGATCATAGGGGAGGTGGAAGAAGTTCTGCCAGAGAAACTGCTTGCAGGGTAGTTGCAGGCGCTATTGCAAAACAAGTGCTAAGTAAAGTTGATATCTATGCATATACTTCCTCTATCGGAAAAGTTTCGTTAGATGAGGCTTATAGTGTCAATAATAAAGAGGATATTGAAAAAACCATTACTAGATGTCCTGATTTGAAAATCTCTGCTAAAATGATTTCAGAGATAAAAAAAGCGAGAAAAAACGGAGATACTCTTGGTGGAATAATAAAGTGCATAATTAAAAATGTTCCGGTTGGTTTGGGAGAACCCATTTTTAATAAACTTCACTCAGAGTTGGGAAGGGCAATGTTATCTATTAATGCTGTAAAAGGTTTTGAATATGGAAGTGGTTTTAAAGGAACTAAAATGAACGGATCTGAACATAATGATCTTATTCAAAAAGATGAAACTACTTTAACCAATCACTCCGGTGGTATCCAAGGAGGAATCAGTAACGGAATGGATATTTATTTCAATGTAGCCTTTAAGCCTGTAGCCACTATAATGCAAGATCAAGCATCGATAGATACCTCAGGAAAGGAATCTGTAATTAAAGGTAAGGGAAGACATGATCCTTGCGTAGTGCCTAGGGCAGTCCCTATAGTTGAAGCGATGGCTGCTATGGTGATACTCGATTACTATCTAATAAATAAAACAAAGAAAATATAAAATGAAAAAAATCCCCTTACATTGGAAAATTATTATAGGCATGGTTCTAGGAATATGTGTTGGATTCTTGATGTCAAATTTTGGTCAATTCGGAAAACAATTAGTTTCTAATTGGATTAAGCCTTTTGGGACAATTTTTATAAATTCTTTAAAACTTATAGCTATTCCGTTAATTTTAGCTTCCTTAATTAAAGGAATTTCAGATTTAAAAGATATTTCAAAGTTATCAAAAATGGGAGGAATTACTATAACCACCTATCTAATCACTACGGTTATTGCTGTAAGCGTTGGATTAGCTATTGTTAACATCATTAAACCCGGAAACACCATTTCAGAAGAAACAAGAATTGAATTGCTTAATGCTTATGAAGACGATGCCGATAAAAAAAGAGCCGTTGCAGCAGAAACAAAAAATTCTGGCCCCCTTCAGCCGATCATAGATATAGTTCCGTCAAATATAATTAATGCTGCAACTGACAACAAAAACATGCTTCAAATTATTTTCTTTTCAATTTTATTTGGTATTTCTATGATTCTTATACCGGAAAAGAAAGCAAAACCTTTAAAAGAGTTTTTTGACTCACTAAATGAAGTGATTTTAAAAATAATTGATCTGATAATGAGTTTTGCGCCATATGGTGTATTTGCTCTGTTAGCTACACTTATCGTAGAAGCACCCAAATGGGATCTACTAAAAAGCTTGTTGCTCTACTCAATAACGCTACTAACAGGGTTATTTTTATTAATCATTATTTACACAATTGCAGTAAAGTTAATACTAAACAAAAGTCCCAATTTCTTTTTTAAAGGAATTTTACCTGCACAATTAGTAGCTTTTTCTACCAGTTCTAGTGCCGCGACACTTCCTGTTACAATGGACAGAGTTCATAATAATTTAAATGTAAAAAAAGAGGTGTCAAGTTTTGTTTTACCTATAGGAGCTACTATTAATATGGATGGTACGGCGGTTTATCAAGCTATAGCGGCTGTATTTATTGCCCAAACATTTGGATTGGATTTGTCTCTAACAGCACAGTTAGGGATAATAGTAACAGCAACATTAGCTTCAATAGGTGCAGCTGCAGTACCTAGTGCAGGAATTATTGTACTTGTAATTGTTTTAGCCCAAGCAGGAATTCCCGAGGCTGGATTAGCTCTAATCTTTGCGGTAGATAGACCGCTAGACATGTGTAGAACAGTTGTTAATATCACTGGAGATGCTACTGTTTCCATGATAGTTGATAAAATTGTTTCAAAAAAATGAATGTAAAATTAGATGATTCATGGAAAAAACATCTAAATTATCATATAAATTCTGATGGATTTAAAATTCTGATTGATTTTGTAAAAACCGAATACAAAAACAATATCTGCTATCCAAAAGAGAGTTTAATTTTTTCAGCCTTAAATAATTGTAAATTTGATAAGGTTAAATTGGTAATAATTGGACAAGACCCATACCATAACCCAAATCAAGCCAATGGTCTTGCCTTTTCGGTACCCATGAATATTAAACACCCACCTTCTCTTGTAAATATATTTAAGGAAATAGAACAAGATTTGAGTATTAAATATCCTCTCAGTGGTGACCTATCACATTGGATAAAACAAGGAGTTCTTTTATTAAATTCCACATTAACGGTTAGAAAAAATAAACCAGGTAGTCATCAGAACAGAGGATGGGAAAATTTTACCAATGAAGTAATTAAATTGATTTCTGCTAAAAGGAAAAATATCATATTCTTGCTTTGGGGTAATTATGCGAAAAAAAAAATTAAACTAATTGATGATAATAAGCACTTAATACTTTGCTCGGGACATCCGTCTCCCCATAGTGCAAATAGGGGGTTATGGTTTGGAAACAAACACTTTAGTAAGGCAAATGATTTTCTTGAACTTAACAAACTTGAAAAAATTAATTGGTAATCTTAAATCCTTTCCAGTGTATACTTAATTAAGGAATCTATTACTAATTTTGGATTTTTCGAATACATATCCTGAACTCTATTGGCTAGAATTGCGTTTAAGGATATGGCATTATGTCCAAGAAAGCTAGATAAGCCATAAATTATTGCAGTTTCCATTTCAAAGTTTGTAACATTCTGTCCGTGGAATGATATTTTATTTACTTTTTTAAAATTAATTGTTGTATTTAGCGGAATTCTTGTATTTCTTCCTTGGAAAGCATAAAAACCATTACAGGTAGCTGTTAATCCTTTAAATACATCCTTAGAAATAAACTTTTTAAACAGATCATCAGAAGATGCAAAACAATAAGCTTTATGTTTATTATCCAAATTAATCTCTGAAATACAATCACTTTTATGATCAGAAATATCATAAAATGATAACTGTGAATTTAAATCAATAGCATGTTGGCTTATTAAAAATGAATCAACAGGAATTTTTGCTGATAAAGAGCCTGATGTTCCAATTCTGAAAAAATTTAAGGACGTATATGTCTTTTTAAATCGACTATTTACAAAATCATAATTAAATAAAGCATCTAATTCGTTAATCACTATATCAATATTACTTCCACCAATCCCCGTAGATACAATTGAAATTCTTTTTTTATTGTAGTAGCCTGTAACAGATTTAAACTCTCTATTATGGGTAGTGAATTCAACACTACTCATATATTTTGACACTATATCCACCCTGTCAGGATCACCAACAAGAATTATATCTTGTGAAATTTGACCAGGTTTTAAACAGAGATGGTAAATACTCCCATCATTATTTATAATAATTTCTGATGAATTCATATTTAACCTCCAACTCTTTTTACTTTGAATCCAATACTAGATAAATATTTCATAATATGATCTCTAATATCTCCTTGAATTATCAAAATATTATTTTTTACAGATCCACCCACAGAGAATTTTTGTTTAATATTTCTTGCAATTAGCTTAATTTGATCCTTGTTTATTTTATCAAACCCCTCAACAATAGTTATTGCTTTGCCTTTCCTCTTCTCATACTTGCAAAAAAGAGGATTGTTTTGGGAAAAAGAAAACTCTGGTTTTTCTTTACTAACTTCAGATTCAACTTCAGAGTATTTATGATCTGGAAATAAATTTTCTAATTGTGATTGTAAATCCATTACTTTTTAAGTAGACCAAGCTCTATTAATCTTTCTTCTAAAAATTTCCCTGCAGTTATATTATCAAAAGATTTTGGAGACTCTTCACTAATGCATGAATCTAAAACGTCTAGTTTCATTTCGCTCACTGGGTGCATGAAAAAAGGAATTGAATATCTTGATTTTTTCAATAATTCTTTATCAGGATTTACAACTCTATGCACTGTAGATTTTAAAACATTGTTGGTATGTCTAGATAGCATATCACCTATATTTATCATGAGTTCGTCTTCACTAGCAACAGCATCAATCCATTGTCCATCTGCACTTTTAACCTGAAGTCCTTTTCCATGAGCTCCCATAAGAAGTGTTATCAGATTAATATCTCCGTGAGCAGCGGCCCTAACAGCCTCTTTTGGGTCTTCTTTAATTGGAGGGTAATGAATGGGTCTTAGGATTGAATTTCCGTTGTTTATATAATTGTCAAAATAATCTTCACTTATATTTAGGTAAAGAGCCAAAGCTCTTAAAACATGTTTTGCCGTTTTTTCAAGATTTTTGTAAACCTCCTCACCAACTTTATTAAATTCAGGTAATTCTTCAACTATTATATTTGGAAAATAGTCATATCTGTTAACATCCTTTTCTGAAAGATACTGACCAAAATGCCAAAACTCCTTAAGATCTCCGTGCTTACTTCCTTTTGCACTTTCTTTACCAAAAGAAACATAACCTCTTTGACCCGAATACTCAGGATGTTCATATTTTTTCTTAATATCTACTGGAAGATCAAAAAATAATTTTATTTGTGCATAAAGATTTTTAACTAGCTCATCGTCTAAAAAATGCCCTCTTACGGCACAAAAGCCAATTTCCTGAAATGCTTTCCCAATTGAATCTACAAACAAGCTTTTTCTATTAGGATCATCACTTAAAAAATCATTTAAATCAACAGATGGAATTTTATTCATAATATTTTTAATTATATATTCAAAGATAATAAATGTTAATAACTTAGAATTTAAGTGAAAATTTAGTCAAGTAGTTATTATTTATAATTTATAATTTGATGTTAATTTTAAGACATGAATTTTTCTGATTCGAAAATAAATACATCGACATTAATCGAACTCTACACTAGCATGTTGCTTCCAAGGATGATCGAAGAAAAAATGTTAATCTTACTAAGGCAAGGAAAGATATCTAAATGGTTTTCAGGGATCGGTCAGGAAGCTATTTCAGTAGGTGTTACTAAAGCGCTAGAGAAGGAAGAGTATATTTTCCCAATGCATAGAAATCTCGGTGTGTTTACATCAAGAGATATTCCTCTATATAGACTTTTTTCACAATGGCAGGGAAAAGGTAACGGATTTACGAAGGGACGAGATAGATCTTTTCATTTTGGCACTAAAGAGTTTAACATAATCGGAATGATTTCTCATTTAGGTCCTCAAATGGGTGTCGCAGACGGAGTTGCGTTACATAATTTAATCAAAAAGAATAAGAAAGCTACTGTTGTTTTTAGCGGGGAAGGAGGTACCAGTGAAGGAGACTTTCATGAAGCCTTAAATGTTGCTTCTGTTTGGAACTTGCCAATTATATTTATTGTAGAAAATAATGGTTATGGATTATCAACACCTACTAGTGAACAATACAATTGTAAAAATATTTCTGACAGAGGAATTGGTTATGGAATGAAATCTATGACCCTAGAAGGAAATAACGTAATTGAGGTTTATTCTAAAATAAAAGAAATCAGAAAAAAAATAATTAAAAATCCTCAACCTTATTTAATCGAATTTAAAACTTTTAGAATGAGGGGTCATGAAGAAGCCAGTGGAACAAAATATGTTCCTCAAGAACTTTTAGATGAATGGACAAAAAAAGACCCCGTCAAAAATTTTGAAGATTTTTTAATTAATTCGTCAGTTATTTCAAATGAAGATGTGAATAAAATTAGAAAAAGTATAACATCCGAAATCGAAAAAAATCTTGAATTATCCTTCAATGAAAATAACGTAAAGTCGTCTATAGACAATGAATTATCCGATGTTTATGCTGATTTTAACTACAAAAAAATTGAGAAATCTAATGATGTTCGAGAAATGAGACTCGTGGACTCAATTTCTGATGGACTAAAAGAGGCAATGTTAAAATATGAAGACCTAATCATTATGGGACAAGATATTGCAGAATATGGAGGTGTTTTTAAAATTACTGAAGGTTTTATTGATTTGTTTGGAAAAAATAGAATAAGAAATACTCCAATATGTGAATCGTCGATAATTGAAATTGCAATGGGCTTATCTATCTGTGATAGAAAAAGTATTGTTGAACTTCAATTTTCGGATTTTATTACATCAGGATTTAATCCCGTTGTTAATTATTTAGCTAAGTCACATTACAGATGGGGTCAAAAAGCGGATATAGTCTTACGAATGCCATGTGGAGCAGGAGTAGGGGCAGGACCATTTCACTCACAAACTAATGAGGCGTGGTTTACAAAAACGCCGGGATTAATCGTAATATATCCTTCTTCTCCCGAAGATGCTAAGGGATTACTAATATCGGCAATTGAAAATCCAAATCCAGTTTTATTTTTTGAACACAAAGCACTATACAGAAGTATTAGAGGTAATGTCCCTGTCGGATATTATAATATTGAAATAGGTAAAGCTAAAATGTTAAATGTCGGGGCAGACATTAGTATAATAACATATGGATCTGGTGTCTATGAGGCGTTAAAAACTATAAAAAAATTGGATTTAAATGCTGACCTAATTGACTTAAGAACTCTGGCCCCTCTAGACAAGGATTGTATTATAAGTTCGGTTAATAAAACAGGTAAGGCTATCATTTTACAGGAGGATAGTTTGTTTGGAGGTATTGCATCTGATATTTCATCTATCATAATGGAGAATTGCTTTGAAAATTTAGACGCTCCCGTGATCAGGGTTGGAAGTTTAGACACACCTATTCCATTTGATGAAAATCTTGAAAAACAATACCTGCCTTTTCAAAGATTTGAATCTGAGATTCTTAAACTTATCAGCTACTAATATATTTTATAAATATTCTTTACAATTTTTTAAAAAAACATACAAAAACTTATAATTCTTGTTATTTTTGCAAATCTGATTTAATAAAATGCCAATAAAAAGTGAAATAGATTTATACAATTATCAGAGTGGTGCAATTGATAAGATTTTTGAAAGATTTGAAGATTGTCCAAATGATTATCATTTGTTATATCAACTACCTACAGGTGGTGGAAAAACAATAATTTTTTCTGAAATTGTAAGGCAATATCTTAAACTAAAAAAGAAAAAAGTTGTTGTTTTAACTCATAGAATTGAGTTATGTAATCAGACATCAAAAGTTTTAAGTGATTTTGGCGTGCTGAACAAAGTTATAAACAGTAAAGCTGAACTTGATGATCAAGAGAACTATAGTTGTTTTGTAGCTATGGTTGAAACTCTAAATAACAGGCTAATTGACGATAAATTAGATATTTCTGATGTAGGATTAGTGATCATTGATGAGGCTCATTATAATTCATTCACAAAACTTTTCAAGTTTTTTAGTTCTGCATTTATGCTTGGAGTCACAGCAACCCCGTTGAGTTCGAATATAAATCTACCAATGACAGACAATTATGATGAATTAATTGTTGGGGAGTCTATTAGTGAATTAATTAAAAATAACTTTTTAGCTAAAGCTAATCTATACACCTATAATGTGGGTCTAACATCATTGATCGTTGGTGCCAACGGAGATTATACAGTAAAGTCATCAGAAGAATTGTACACTAATAATGATATGCTTTCAAAATTGTTAATTGCCTATGAAGAAAGATGTTTAAATAAGAAGACTTTAATTTTTAATAACGGAATTAATACATCTCTCATTGTTTATGATACATTTAAAAAAGCAGGATTAAATATTAGACATCTTGATAATACAGCCACTAAAAAGCAAAGGGCAGATACTTTAAAATGGTTTAAAGAAACAGAAGATGCCATTTTAACCTCAGTAAGTATCTTAACTACAGGATTTGATGAACCAACTGTAAAATGTATAATGATTAATAGGGCAACAAAATCTTTGACCCTATATTATCAAATGATCGGAAGAGGATCTAGGCTTTTAAAAGATAAAAATACATTTGAAGTTATTGATTTAGGAAATAACTTTTACAGATTTGGAGAATGGGGTTCAGATATTGACTGGCACAAGATTTTTAGAAATCCTTTGAACTATTTAGACAGTATTCAATCTGATGAAGAAATTGAGGGTAGATTCAGATATGAAATGCCAGAAGAAATTAAAGAGTTATTTTCAAATTCAAAAAATTTATTTTTCGATGTTAACAAAATATATGTTTCTTCGATACAAAACGGAAAATCTTCAAAAACAGTACTAGAAAAAGCGATTGATCATCATTCTCTAATCTGTGTCGAAAATAGTGAAGATGAATTTGATGCCTTAATCCTGGTAAAAGAATTAGCTGATGATATTGATTATGTTATTAAAAGATATTCTAAATGTATAAGCAAAAGCACTAATAATTTTTTAGAATGGTTAACACAGGACTACAAGAAGCGGTTAAGAACCAATATCAGGGTTAATTTTGAAGAAATAAAAAACAAAAAATAATTTTGTAATTTTAAATATGAGTTTTATCAACTGGCATAAAAATTACGTTAAAAAAAGTTTAAATATGTTTGGATTATCTAATTATCAAGGGTTTTGGATTTCCTTTGTCAAGGGATTAATATTTGGAGCTATTATTATGTGGTTCGTTGGATGTAAAGAGAAGGTATTGATTAAAAATGCTCCGATTTCAAATATTGATATCTCAACAAGTACTCAGTCAGACTATAGTATTGGCGTAAAAGGTAACTGCGGTATGTGTAAAACCACTATTGAAAAAGCAGTTAAAGACTTAGATTTTGTAGAAAATACAGAGTGGGGGATACAAACAAAAATTTTAGATGTTGAATTTAGCGATTCTTCAATTTTTGATTTAGAAAAGCTAAATATAGCTATTACCGAATCTGGTTATGAAACCATGAGTTCTACTGCAAATCAATCTTCATACGATGCTTTACCAGGATGCTGTAAATATGATCGCAACATGGAAGTTTACAGTCCTAAATCTGATTAATATTGAATCCTAAGGGGAATATAAATTACTTAAGGAGAAAAATAACTAGATTTTTTTCATCATTAATTATCGGAAATAGTAATTCTGAAAAAAATTTCAATCAGGATATAACGCAAGTAAAGAGAATCTTAATAATTAGGCCTAATCATAGGCTTGGTAATGCTTTACTTTTAACACCTTTAGTCAAAGAAATAGTTAAAATTTTTCCGAATGCAGAAATTCATTTATTCTTAAAGGGTAATATTGGAAATGTGGTTTTTGAAAACTATAAAGATGTCACTAAAATTATAAAATTACCCAGGAAAGCTTTTACAAATCTATTTGATTATTTTTTTAGTTGGCTTTCTATTTTCAAAGTTAAATATGACGTGTCAATAAATGCAAATAGAACTTCATCATCTGGAAAATTAGCGGTTAAACTCTCAAGATCAAAATATAAATTTTACAATATGCCAAATGACAATTTTTCTGACATAAAAGATTATATTCATAATGCTAAAAACCCTATTTATAATATAAGGTTTCAGATTAAAAATAAGTTTAATAGACTTGGTAAAAAAATATATAAACTGGATATCAAATTAAGAGAATATGAGATTGAAAATGGAAATAAATTATTAAAATCCATGTTCAAAGATGAGAAACCCGTAATTTCTATCTTCACATTTGCTACCGGTGATAAATGTTATAGTAAAAATTGGTGGAATAATTTTTATACAAAAATTAAATATTTTGAAGATGAGTACAATATTCTTGAAATTCTTCCAATGGAAAATGTCTCACAGATTAATTTTAAAGCAAAATCATATTACAGTAGAGATATCAGAGAAATTGCTAGTCTAATGTCTAATGTTAGATTATTTATTGGAGCTGATAGCGGCATGATGCATTTAGCTCATTCAAGTAACGTTTGTACGATTGGACTATTTAATATTACTGAACCGGAATTTTATGGTGTATACGGAGATCATAATATTTCCATCAATACGAATAATAATAATTTAGATTACATATTAGATCGTATCAAAGAAAGAATCTAATCATATTTGTCTTATAATTTATATTATGTAAAATAGGATTTATTAGTTCTTACTACTCTGTGTATTTAATATATAGATTAGTTTTTTTCTATATATACCGAAGTTGACGGGAACGCAAACTCACATTTATATTTATTGACTATATCAATAATATCATAATTTATTTTTTGTTGAGCATCAATTAAAACTTCCCAATCTGGACTATTAACATAATATAATACCATTATATCCAAAGAGCTTGCACCAAAATTTAAAAAACGCACCCTTCCGTCTTGATTAGTCATTGGATGATCATCGATTAAAGACTGGATATCCTTAACAATACTTTTTATATTATCAACAGAAGTATCATACGTTAGGCCAATATTAAATTTAACTCTTCTTACAGGTCTAGCTCCTAAATTATCTAGTTCAGTACTGATAATATTCTTATTTGGAACAGTTACTACACTTTTATCAAAAGTTCTAATTCTTGTACTTCTAAATCCGACTTTTTCAACAGTTCCCGTTACGCCTCCTAGCGTAACAGTATCCCCAACAGTAAAGGGTTTATCGAAAAAAATTGTAAAAGAGCCTAATAAATTTTCAAGGCTTTCTTTTGAAGCTAGAGCAAAAGCTACACCTCCAATACCAAGACCTGTAACTAGAGCAGTAATGTTTACATCAAAAACATCACCCAATATCATTACAGCTCCTAATACAATGGAAATAACCTTTGCTAAATCAATTGCGAAAGGAATTAACTGATCATCTACCTTACTTTCAGTTTCAAGAGCTTTATTCTTTAATTTATATCCAACAAAATCAATGGATCTTAATATTACCCAAAAAACTGTTATCAATAATAAAAAATTAAATCCTTTAGAAGCTAGGACACTAATATCAATTCCTTCCTCAGATGAGTTTAAAAAACTAGGAATATTTATAAATTTTACCGAAAAATAGAATAAAATTAAAATGAGAAAATATTGTAGTGGTTTGTTAAGTAAATTTTTGAATTTTAAAGTGTCTGCATCATTATGGCCTTTACCAAAAAATTTAAAAAGAATCTTGATAAGAATCGATTTAACCGGAATTATAATTAAATAACCAACAATGATAAACAATAGAAAAAAAAGATAATCCCTTAGAGTGTTGTCAAAAAGTTCAATATTTAAAAATTCTAGTGTTTCCATAAAATATTTTTTCAAAAATATTAAAAATAAATCTATAGATGTATTTAATTAACCTAATTTATCATTAAATTCATTTTATAAAATTATAACTAATCTTACTAATACTTAATTATTTATGAAAAACCTTATTTTAATTACATGTGTTTCATTGTTTATTTTAAACAATTCATGTGAATCACCAGCATCATCAGTTGGAATGACATCATGGGATGGTGTAAAAGATATGAAATGGCATATAGGAACTGAAGCTCCGATAAAAACAGTAAAGGAGTTTGAGGACGCATGGAAAGCCAGAGATTATGAAAAAATGAAATCAATGTGTACGGATACAACATCTTTTGTTTCAGGTGACGGTGTCCCTGAAAGTATTGATGAGCTAATTTCAAATGTTAAAAGACAAAACTATGTCAGAGATTCTATTGGAGCAACACTAACATGGGAAACTAAACAGGTTTTTTCTGTTGATTTAATGCCTGGTGAAGGTGGAGAACATGTACATAGTTATATTGATGCAAAATATACTGAAGGTGATGCTGTAAACAGGTTTAGAGCTATTCAAAGATGGTTTGTTTCTGGAGGAAAAATTGTTCAACAAAGTTCTTATTGGCAAGATATTGTTGACGAAGAATAATAAATACTAACCTAAAATTAAACTACTATGAAATTATTTAAAATTATCTGTGTTTCCATGATTGCATTAATCATGACTAATTGTATGAACACAGAAAGATCAATGGGATTTACTAATTGGTCTGATGACGGAAAAGAATATAAATTCTTCCTAGGAACTGATCAAGCTGTTAAAGTTGTCAGAGATCTTGATAAAGCATGGGCTGAAAGGGATTATGAAGGAATGAGAGCGTTTTTATCAGATACCGCAAAATTTTATTGGCCGAATGGCGTAATACATAACGGTGTTGATGACTTTATTACCGCTATATCATCTAACGAAGGACCAGACAATGCTTGGACTTTAAATGGTGCGTTTTCTATTGATATTGACCCTTCTATTGGTGGAGAACATGTGCACGCATCAATTAGCGGTAATATTGCAGATTCATTAGGAGTAAAAAAAGACTATCATGAAAAATATTATGTAATTGATGGAAAAGTGGTAACATGGCACCAATGGAGAATGAATATTAGACCTCAGGAAGAAGAATAATCTTAAAAAAGCTACTTACAAAAAAAAGCATCGAATTTTCGATGCTTTTTTTATGTCTGTAAAAAAACTTATTAGTTGTTTCCTAGAATCAATGGTAAGCCATCATCCCCACTACCGATTATAACAACCTTTGAATTATTAGATTCAGCTAATTTCATTGTAGCCTCAATCCCTTTATCTTTTAAAACATTTGTTGTTAAGGATGCAGCTAATATTCTGTTTGCATCTGCCTTACCTTGTGCCTCAATTCTTACTTTTTCTGCCTCTTTTGAAGCGGTAACAAGTCTAAATTCATATTCTAATGATTCTTGCTCTTGCTTTAGTTTTCTTTCAATAGCCTCCTTTATTGATGACGGAAGAGTAACATCTCTAACCAAAATCTCGTTTAGCTGTATGTACTGATCGTCGACAATTTTTTTTGTTTCTTCATATATTTCTAACTGAATAGCATCTCTTTTTGAAGAATATAATTGCTCTGGGGTATATCTTCCAACAACACTTCTCGCTGCCGATCTAATAGCAGGAAGCAATATTCTTTGTCTATACGCCTCACTTTTCTCTTTGTGAAGTTTTCCTAAATCTTCATATTTAGGTTGAAACCAGGCGGATGCCTCTAACTGAATATCCAATCCATTTGAGGATAAAACGTTCATTTTTTCAAAAACTTCTTGTTGCCTAACTTCATAAACATACACTGAATTCCAAGGTAATACTATATGAAAACCTTCATCTAATGGTGGCTCGTCAGTAACTACACCTCCGTCAAAAAGTTTATATAATACTCCTGCTTCACCACTTCCAATAGTGACAAATGATTTTGCTACTACAAGTAACCCAAAAGTTAACATGATTAATAGCGGTACTCCAATTTTAGGTAAATTATTCATATTTATATTATTTAAATTAAAATTACTAAGTTAATAAACCACCATTTACGTGAATGGTTTGTCCTGTTATGTATGATGACATGTCACTCGCCAACCACACACATGTATCTGCAATATCAGAGGGCTTCCCTCCTCTTTTTAAAGGAATTGAATTTCTCCACTCCTCTACTACTTTTTCATCTAATACTTCTGTCATTTCAGTTTCTATAAATCCAGGGGCAATTACATTGCATCTTATATTTCTAGATCCAAGCTCTAAGGCAATAGATTTAGAAAACCCAATTATACCAGCTTTTGATGCTGCATAATTTGATTGACCGGCATTTCCTTTTACTCCTACCACAGAACCCATATTTATTATAGAACCAAATCTCTGCTTTAACATGGTTCTTTGAATAGCTTTGGTCATATTAAAAACTGACTTAAGATTAACTTCAATGACTCTATCAAAATCTTGTTCTTGCATTCTCATTAATAAATTATCTTTAGTGATACCTGCATTATTAATTAAAATATCAACAACGGGGAAATCTTTGGTTATTTCATCGACTAATCTTTGACAGTCTTCAAAGTTTGAAGCATCAGACTTAAATCCTTTAACAACAATTTCTTTATTTGTCAATTCATTCTCTATCTCCTTGGCTAAATCAGAAGAACTAGAGTAAGTGAATAAGACATTCGCTCCATGCTCAGCAAAAGTTTTTGCAATACCTCTTCCAATACCTCTTGTAGCACCGGTAATAATAGCTGTTTTTCCTTTTAAGATTTTCATAAACTATTTATTTATTGTTTCTATGACTTTTTTACCAATTTCAGCAGGTGAATCTACTACATAAATTCCAGATTCATTTAAAATTCTTTTTTTTGCTGCAGCTGTATCATCCGTTCCCCCAACAATAGCACCAGCGTGCCCCATAGTTCTCCCAGACGGAGCAGTTTCTCCAGCAATAAAACCGATTACAGGTTTTTTAGATTTAGAATTTAAATACCATTTTGCAGCATCAGCTTCTAATTGACCTCCAATTTCACCTATTAAAACAATAATTTCTGTTTCATCGTCATTTACAAAAAGTTTCAAAGCATCCTTAACAGTTGTCCCAATTATTGGATCCCCTCCGATTCCTATAGCAGTCGAAACTCCTAAACCCTGCTTCACTACCTGATCTGCAGCTTCATATGTCAGTGTTCCCGATTTAGAAACAATTCCAACATTACCCCTTTTAAAAATAAACCCAGGCATTATTCCAACCTTAGCTTCACCAGGAGTAATAACCCCTGGGCAATTAGGGCCAACTAAAATAGTATTTAAATCTTTTATATGACTATTAACTCTAATCATATCTTTAACCGGAATCCCCTCGGTTATAGCTATAACTACAGAAATCCCTGCATCAGCTGCTTCTATAATAGCGCTTCCAGCATAAGCTGGTGGAACAAAAATTATACTAGTATTAGCATCTGTTTGTTTAACAGCATCTAATACAGTATTAAAAACCGGTAAACCTAAATGGGTCTGGCCTCCCTTTTTTGGAGTTACACCACCCACAATATTTGTTCCATAATCAATCATTTGAGAGGAATGGAATGTTCCTTCTTTTCCGGTGAATCCCTGAACGATAATTTTTGAATTTTTGTTTACTAATACACTCATCTTTAGTCTTTAAATCTTTCTTTATAATTTCCTTTAATAGTATCAATTTTTATTTTGTCACCTTCGTTAATAAACAACGGAACATTCACAACAGCACCCGTCTCTAAAGTAGCTGGCTTTGTTGCATTGGTAGCAGTATTTCCCTTAACTCCTGGTTCTGTAGAAACAACCTCCAAAACAACACTTGGTGGCATCTCAACTGAAAGAGGTATGTTATTTTCAGAATTTGTGATAACCGTAACAACTTCACCTTCCTTCATTAATTTTGGGTTGTCTAATAATTTCTCTTCAATCGATATCTGATTATAATCGTCCGTATTCATAAAATGATAAGTTGTTGAATCATTATACAAAAACTGAAATTTATTTGTTTCAACCCTTACTATATCTATTTTGTGACCTGACGAAAATGTGTTGTCAACCACCTTACCAGATGTTAAGCTCTTTAGTTTTGTCCTTACAAAAGCAGGGCCTTTTCCGGGTTTTACATGTAAAAATTCTATTATTTTATATATATCGTGATTGTATTTAATACACAACCCATTTCTTATTTCAGACGTTGTACTCATTTTAATTTGATTTTGTATACCCTTTCATTATACCTCTATGAGAATTCTTTATAAACATCAAGATCTCATCTCTCTCATCAGAAGCTTCCATCTCTGCCTCAATAATTGCACAAGCTTGGGTATTATTATAGTTTTTTTGATATAGTAATCTATATATATTTTGAATTTCTCTAATTTTTTTTGATTCAAATCCTCGTCTTCTCAATCCCACTGAATTAATACCTACGTAAGAGAGGGGTTCTCTAGCAGCTTTTACATAAGGAGGTACGTCTTTACGAACCAATGAACCACCAGTAACAAAAGCGTGATTTCCGATAGAACAAAACTGATGAACAGCTGTTAATCCAGAAATAATAACAAAATCTCCAACTGTCACATGACCGGCTAAAGTCGTATTATTTGAGAAAATGCAATTGTTGCCCACTAAACAATCGTGAGCTAAATGAGAATATGCCATAATTAAACAGTTATCTCCAATTACTGTTTGTTTTCTATCGGTAGTTCCTTTATTTATTGTTACACATTCTCTAATTGTAACGTTATCACCAATTATAGCATTGGTTTTTTCATTATTATATTTTAAATCCTGCGGGTTAGCAGAAATTACTGCTCCTGGATATATATTACAATTTTTTCCGATTCTAGCGCCATCCATTATGGATACGTTAGAACCAATCCATGTGCCCTCACCAATTTCTACATCTCCATCAATGGAGGTAAAAGGTTCAATTACTACATTTTTAGCGACTTTTGCACTTGGATGAACATATGATAATGGTTGTTTCATAATTATTTGACTTTAGTTATTTGTGCAGTTAGTTCGGCCTCAGCGCATAATTTTCCATTAGCATAAGCCAGACCCTGCATATGACAAATACCCCGCCTGAATGGACCAAGTAAAGAACACTTAAAAATTATAGTATCTCCAGGTAAAACTTTATGTCTAAACCTAACCTTGTCAATTTTTGCAAAAAATGTTAAATATTTTTGTGGATCATCAAGCTTCGACATAACTAGTATTCCACCCATTTGCGCCATTGCCTCGATAATAATAACTCCAGGCATTACTGGGTATTCAGGAAAGTGACCTTTAAAGAAATCCTCATCAATCGTAACATTTTTTACTCCTATGACCAAATCATCGTTAAGTTCATATATTTTATCAATAAATAAAAAAGGAGGTCTATGAGGTAAAATCTCCATTATTTTTGTTGTGTCAAGTAATGGTTTTGATGTGAAATCAATTTGGGGAATATCATTCTTTTTGGAATCTTTTATAATATCTTTCATTTTTTTTGAAAATTTTGTATTGATATAATGTCCAGGTTTAGTGGCTATAACTTTTCCCCTAACCCTTGTTCCAATTAATGCCAAATCTCCAATAACATCCAATAATTTATGTCTTGCAGCTTCGTTTGGATAAAGTAAAGTTAGGTTATCTAAAATACCGTTAGATTTAACGGAGATCTTATCTTTGTTGAACGCTTTCTTTAGCTTAGACATTGTTTCATCTGATAAAGGTTTATCTACATAAACAATTGCATTATTCAAATCACCACCTTTTATCAAGCCTTTGTTCAGAAGCATTTCTATCTCGTGCAAAAAACTGAAAGTCCTACAAGAGGATATATTATCTTTAAATTCAGAAATGTTTTCTATTGTTGCGTTTTGGGTTCCTAAGATTTTCGTTCCAAAGTCTACCATTGTTGTTACCGAGTATTGGGGGGCCGGAATAATAGTTATTTCACTTCCAGAGGCTTCGTCTTTGTATGAAATAACATTCCTAACAATAAATTCCTTTCTTTTTTGGTTAAGCTGTTTAATTCCTGCTTTTTCCAATGCCTCAACAAAATATTTTGAAGAACCATCCATAATTGGGGGTTCTGAAGCATTTAGTTCAATCATTACATTATCAATTTCCAATCCAACTAGCGAAGCTAAAACGTGTTCACAAGTTTGAATTGTTATACTGTTTTTATTCAAACATGTTCCTCTCTCGGTACTGGTAACATAGTTTGCATCTGCTTCTATTAAGGGTGTACCCTCAATATCTGTCCGCTTAAAAATATATCCGTGATCAGAATCTGCAGGACAGAATGTAATACTCACATCCTTACCAGTGTGTAGCCCGACACCACTCAGGGAAATCTTCTTTGATATTGTGGTTTGATTTTCTTTAGTCGTTACTATCATTATTTTTTTTAAGCTTGTTTATATCCTTAACTATTTTTTCTAAATTTCTAAAATAGACATAGGATCTGTTAAAGGTTCTTTCATCAATTGCCGGAGTACCCCTTAAAATTGTATTGTCTTTAATGTTACTAAAAACACCAGCTTGGCCGTTAATCCTTACATTATTACCAATTTTTAGATGCCCAATAATACCAACTTGACCACCAATTTGGCAATTTTCTCCAATTTTTGTTGAACCAGCAATACCACACTGACCCGCTATAACGGTATTTTTCCCGATCGTAACATTATGAGCTATTTGTACTAAATTATCAATCTTTACCCCATCAGATACCACTGTGGAACCTAAAGTAGCCCTATCTATCGATGAATTAGAGCCAATTTCAACGTTATCACCAATTACAACGTTTCCAATTTGAGGTGTTTTTATATAGTCTCCCTGTTTGTTGGGTGCAAATCCAAATCCATCCGAACCAATTACTGAGTTGGAATGCACTATACAATTATCTCCGATAATTGAATCTGAATAAATACGCACTCCAGAATAGATCAAACAGTTTTTTCCAATCTTAACGTTATCACCTACAGAAACATTATCTAAAATAATTGTAGCATCATCGATTTGACAATTTTTATTTATAACAGAAAAATTACCAACTGAGATGTTTTTTCCCAGCTGAGTAGTTTTATCAATTACCGAGTTTTCACTAATTCCAAAAAATTGAATTCCGTCGCCAGAAAACTTATTGAGTAAGGTATTAAACGCAGAGTATGAGTTATCGACCTTGATTAGACTACAATTTAAATTTAAATCGTGCTTGAGATCCTTATCAATTATAATAGCTGTAGCATTAGTTTTACTAATGTAGGGTAAGTATTTAGGATTAGAAATAAATGATATATCACCCTTTGACGCATGTTCAATCTTAGAAATATTATTAACTGTTGCATGCTTATCTCCAACAACAGTTCCATCTAACATAACAGCCAATTCAGCCAAGGTTAATTCCATAACATACAAAATTAGGAAATTTCTAGAGATTCAAGGTTTAAAGCTTTGTTAAATTATTCAATTATAATCTAAAAATTTATTATTTATAAATTAACTTTATTACTTATTAAATAAAAATGTCAAAAAATAAAATTTTGTGGGTTGATGATGAGATTGATTTTCTTAAATCTCATATTATTTTTTTAAATGATAGAGGTTACGATGTTAACACATGTACTAACGGTAGTGACGCAATGGAGTTAATAAAAACAAACCTGTATGATATAGTTTTACTAGATGAAAATATGCCAGGAATTAACGGAATCGAAACTTTAAAACAAATTAAGAAAATCAATTCAAATTTAAAAGTTATAATGATTACCAAAAGTGAAGAAGAAAATATTATGGATGAAGCTATTGGTAAAGAAATATCTGATTATCTAATTAAACCGGTAAATCCAAATCAAATTTTACTGAGTCTTAAAAAAAATCTTAAAGACAAAGAATTAATAAAAAATAACAATGTAATTGAATATCAACAAGAGTTTAGAAATTTATCATTAAAAATGATGAATATCACAGATTTTAATCAGTGGATTGATTTATATAAAGAAATTCTAAAATGGGAGCTTAATCTTTCAAAAATAAATGACTCAACCATGATTGAAATATTAAAAACTCAAAAAAGTGAGGCAAATTCCCTTTTTGCAAAGTTTATTGAAAAAAACTATTCAGAATGGTTAAATTCGGTTGAATCACCAACTCTTTCACATAATTTAATCAAAAATCATTTAGTCAAAGAATTAGGTCAGACCCCTACTCTGTTTTTAGTTATTGATAATTTAAGATATGATCAGTGGATGGTAATAGAACCGCTAATTTTAGATTATTATAAAAAAGAAAGTGAAATATCATATTTCAGCATCCTTCCGACAACCACCCAGTACGCCAGAAACTCTTTATTTTCCGGTTTAATGCCATTAAAAATTAAAGAAAAATACCCTAAATTCTGGAAAGATGATCACGAACAAGGAGGTAAAAATTTATTTGAACATGAATTATTAGATAAAAACTTAGAAAATTTATTTAAGAGAAAGATTAATCATGAATATTTTAAAATAACTAATCTTAAAAACGGGGTAAAATTGGCTAGTAATCTTAAAGCAAAAATCAATAATACACTCACTACTATTGTATATAATTTCGTTGATATGTTATCACATTCAAAAACTGAAATGGAAATGATCAAAGAATTAGCATCTAACGATAAGGCATACAGGTCGCTAACCAAGAGTTGGTTTGAAAATTCTCCATTATTTGATATTATTAAAAATGCCCAAGATCTTGGTTTTAAAATGATAATAACCACTGATCATGGCACTATTAATGTCAAGAATCCAGCAAAAATAATTGGTGACAAAAATACCAGTCAAAATCTTAGATATAAAACCGGAAAAAGTCTCACATATAATAATAAAGAAAATTTATCCTACAAAAATCCTGAGCTAATAGGATTACCCAAAACCTCAATAAATTCTTCATACGTATTTTCGAAAGAAGATTTTTATTTAGTGTACCCAAACAATTATAACCATTTCAGTAATTATTTTAAAAATACATACCAGCACGGAGGTATTTCCATGGAAGAAATGATTATTCCTTTTATTGTATTAAATCCAAAATAAAATGATCAAAAAATATAAGTACTCCTTAAAAAATATTGATCTTGCATCAAATCTAATAGTTGATTACACGAAGAATTATAAATTGTTTTTATTAGATGGAGATCTTGGGTCAGGAAAAACTACACTAATTAAAAATGTATTGAGGAATATTGGAATATTAGAAAATATTACCAGCCCTACCTTTTCGATTGTTAACAAATACATACAGGATAATTTAGAAGTATATCATTTTGATTTATACAGAGTCAAAAATGAAAATGAGCTATATACTATCGGATTTCAAGAATACTTAGAAAGTGGGAAATTATGTTTTATTGAATGGCCACATATAGCAATTAAAAATATTGATCAAAAATATCTTCATATCAAAATCAATTCCTTAGAAAATGACGAAAGAGAGTTATATATTTCAAAAAAATAAAAAATGAACTTCATAAGCAGACTTAGTTATTTTTCTGGAGGATTCTTAATTGGTCTTGTATTTCTCATGTTTTTTTTGAGCGGTAAAAGAACTTCATGTAGCTATTTTCCTGAATCTAGGGTTAAAAAAGATATTTCAAGAAAAAATTTAGAATTTCAAAATTTATTAAAAAAAGATGATTCAATAGCATTGTTAAAAGTATTGAAAGATGGAGTAATTAATTTTTCAAAAAGTAAAACAGATTTTAAGCCTTGCAAGCAATATTATTTTGAATTAGATAATAATACCAAAAAAAAAATATGGTTGGTAATTGAGAATTGTAGAAATAAAGCTATAATAACTTCATATGGTGTAGCTGAAAATTAAGATTTTCTTCTTTTAATTTCAGATGAAATTAGCTGAAGTTCCCTATTAGTTTGTGTAGACACAGACGAGTTCTCATCTAACCTTCTTATTAAATACGGCACTACCTCTTTAACAGGACCAAATGGAAGATACTTAGCAACATTAAATCCATTTTTTGCCAATGTAAAACTAATATTATCACTCATGCCATATAATTGGCTGAACCATAATCTTTGATCATTTTTCCTTAATCCAGATTTTTCAACTAATTCTACAGCCAACTTGTTACTATATTCATTGTGTGATCCGATAAATAAACTAAAATCATCAATGTTTCTAAGGATGTATTTCATTGATTTGTTAAATAATTGATCCGTTTCATCTTTATTTTTACAAATCGGAGAGTCATAATTATGTTTCTTTGCCCTACTCCTTTCCTTTTCCATATAAGCACCGCGAACTAATTTAATACCAATTTTAATATTTTTAGACTGTACACTTTCATGAGTTTTGAGGAGAAAATCAAATCTATCTTTTCTGTATGCTTGTAAAGTATTATAAACAACTGTTTTGTCACGATTGTAATTAAGCATCATTTTTAATACTATTTTATCAATTGCAGGCTGGATCCAACTTTCTTCTGCATCTACCAATACCATGATTTGTTTTTTAGATGCAAAAGAACATATCCTATCAAATCTACCCTCTACTCTGCTCCATTCACTCATTTCATTTTCGGAAAGTTGATCACCGTTACTTACCTTTTTGTAAAGGGTGAATTTACCAACCGCAGATGGCTTAAAAACCAAAAAATTAGATAAGTTAAATTCACTGCACTTTACCAAAATATCGAGACATTTTTCTACCGTATTTTCAAAGTCTAATTCGGTGAGTGAACCCTCAACAGAATAATCTAATATGGAATAAACATTATTTTGCTTTAAATTTTCAATCACCGAATTACATTCTTTTATACTTACTCCTCCACAAAATTGAGGATAAATTGTTCTTTTAAATATTTCATCGAGTGGAAAATTAATTTTTAAAAGCATTTTAAGAGCTTTTCTCCCTAAAGATGAAAAGTACCCTAAAGACAATAGTTTAAATAGGTAATAGGCCTTGTTTAGTTCAGAATTGGTTTTGTAGCTAAAAGCTGTTTCAGTGTCTTTAAAATCCAATTTTATTTTTTTTCAAATATAATTTACAAGAATTATAACTTAATTAAAATTATTCGATTATTTTGATCAAAATTATAAAAGGTTAATGAAATCACAAATCGAACAGAAACACTCTATTTTTTTTGGAAATACAGGTTATGATAAATTACGAGAACTGATAACAATAAAAAAGTATGATAAAATTTTAATCTTTTCTGATTCTAACACTGAAAAAAATTGCTTACCAAATTTCCAAGATCAGCTAAATATAAACGATTTACAAAAAAACACCGAGATAAAAAATAAACTTTATCATTATAAAGTTAAGCCAGGTGAAGTTTCTAAAAACCTTGATGAATCAAAAAAAATCATTGAGTTTTTAATTTTAAACGGTTTCAAAAGAAATAGTCTAATAATCAATCTAGGAGGTGGATTAATCACAGATTTAGGTGGTTTCATTGCTTCAATATACTTAAGAGGAATTGAATTTGTCAATGTTCCAACTTCACTATTGGGAATGGTTGATGCTTCTATTGGAGGTAAAACGGGAGTTGATTTAAATAATTTAAAAAATATTATTGGCTCCTTTAATAACGCAAATTTAATTCTGATAGATACATCGTTTCTTTCTACTCTTTCAGAAAGACAAATGAGATCAGGATTTTCAGAAATGATAAAACATTCACTGATAGATTCAAGAAATCATTGGGAAAAGATAAAAGTTGTAAATGATTGCTCTGATATTAATGAAAAAATAATTTATAATTCAATAAAAACAAAAATTGATATTGTTGAAAGTGACCCTAAAGAGTCAGGTATAAGAAAATTTTTAAATTACGGTCATACATTAGGGCACGCCATAGAGTCTTATTTTTTAGGTACCAAAAAGGAAATTCTTCACGGTGAAGCTATTTTAATCGGATTAATATTAGAATCCTTTTTATCACATAAAATTTTAGATTTGGAAATTAAGGATGTTTTGGAAATAAAAGATTTTATAATGAAGTTTTCAAAAAAAATATCTTTTGATCAAGATGATATAGAAAATATTATAAAGCTTCTGAAGTTTGATAAAAAAAATAAAAGCAACAAAGCACAATTTGTATTACTTGAGGACATAGGTAAGCCAAGTTTTAACAATGAATCGAGTTTTGTTGAGATAAAAGATGCTTTTGAATTCTACAGATTGTAAATTAACTCATGTCTTTAAATATTGAGTGCATAAGCCTCTTTTTATCATTCACACTTTCTTCAAGAGAAATCATAGATTCTGTTCTGTAAACACCGTCAATTTCATCTAACTTAAAAATAATATTTTTAGCATTTGTTGTGCCTTTGGCTCTGATTTTACAAAAAATGTTAAATTTTCCAGTGGTAATATGAGCTACAGTAACATTAGGAATCTCGTTTATTCTTTGTATTATAAACTTGATTTTTGATGTATCTCTAATATAAAGCCCAACGTAGGCAATGAAAGTATATCCTAATTTATCATAATCAAGAATTAGAGAAGAACCCTTAATCAAACCAAAATCTTCCATCTTTTTTACTCTGACATGTACTGTACCAGCTGAAATGAGTAATTTTTTTGCTATATCTGTAAATGGTGTACGTGTATTCTGGATTAACATATCCAAAATCTGATGGTCTATTTCGTCTAATTTAAACTTTGACATAATTATGATAATTTATTAAAAATGGATACAAATATAATACCATCTTTGTGTAATTCATAAAAAAATGTATAAAATTTTATATAATCCACATAATTTTTACAGAAATAGTACGTAATAATTAATTAAATTTAATTATTTATATTTTTATAGAAATAAAATATTTTAATTTTAATATAAACTGCTCAAAATCAATAGTTTAAATATAATAAGCTAAACAATCAATTTAATTATTTTTAAGCAAGTTATACCCTGTTTAACAATTATTTTGTTTACATTTGTAAACATGGATATGATGGCTAGATTAGAGGAATTTATAAAATCAAAAAAGATAAGTAAATCTGCTTTTGCAAATCATATTGGCGTACAAAGATCAAGTATAGCTCACTTTTTTAGCGGCAGAAACAAACCTAGTTTAGATTTTTACATAAAAATCAAGGAAAAATACCCTGAAGTTGACTTAAATTGGATAATTTCAGGAATAAAAATAAAAAAGAATAACAAATTTTCTAAATCAAGTCAAGAAATTGACTCAATTATTATACTTTTTAAAGATGGAAGCTATGAAAAACGCTAAAAGACTACTTCTCCTTTTAATTCTATTAAACTTTTTAAACTGTGAAGAGCAAGAAAGAGATTGTAAAAAGTTTTATACCGGCAGCTTTTACTCTGAAACTGTTATTAACGGAAAAATACTAAGATCTACTTTTCGTAGAGATAATACAAACATTCAGATTGAGGAATTTAATCAAGATATTGACTCAAGTCGTGTACGCTGGGTAAATGACTGTGAAATGGTTCTATCATCTATTAGCCCAAAAAATATTAATGAGAAAAAAAATATTCTAATTAAAATACTCGAAACAACAGACTCTTCATACACGTATGAATATTCGTATGTTGGAGAAAGCGTGAAACTTAAGTCAGAAGCTTTTAAAATAAAGTAACCTGATTTGAAGTTGAGTCCTCTAGCCCATCATCATTGTTATCAATAACATCCTCTACGGCAACCTCAATTTCGGTAGGCGAAACTTCATTAGGTGGAATATAATCAATTGGGGCTAAGGGATTAACCTGTTTAACTTTATGAGAACTCAGTCGATTTCCTTGAGCCCTTATACCTTTAATTGAAATAAATTCATCAAAAACAATTTTTAAATTAGTCCTTTGCTCTTTATTTCTGATTTTATTAAAAACTACGTCAATTACCGGTTTCCAATCTGTTGAAACTAATTCTAAAAAAGACCCCTTATTTTCTGAAATGAACATCTCTTCCCTATTTTCGTTTTCAACCAAAAATCTTTTTGCAAAATACTTTTCTTTTTTACCGTCAAAATAAACAACCGACAATGGCTTTTTTGGAACCCATTTTTCTAAAACAATCATATCATCACTAAAGTGTGTGGTTAATTCTGGAGCTATTGTCTTTAAAAATCCATTTTGAGAAACAACAAGTATTCTGTCTTCACCCCTAAACTCACCAAGCAACTCACCTCTTGCATCAACATTTAGTTTTTGAACTGTTTCATCAAACCAAATTTTTCTAGGTTTTAATGTAGAAACACCTTTTTCTTTTAACTCAACACTCTTAAGGCTATATTTTGTTAATATATTTCCTCTAGTTCCTCTTCCTTTTATTAAAATTTCTGAAAAATCAACATCCCATTTTAATTTTTTCAACTTGGCATTATGCCTTAAACATACTGATACTTTTTCAGCCTCACCATTTGGATTTGCAGAGAAATACTTGATTGCACTATCCTTTTTAGATGATGAAAGTTTATATACTTTATCTCTAGTTACACCAGAAACAGCAAATCTTTTTATGTAACCATAACCCTTATCACCATCTTTATATATCATATTATAGATGGTTCTTGTGTCTTTCTTCTTAAATACAGCAGCATGGATAATATTTTTACCCACAAAAGTTTTGGAATCAACTCTTGTAACAATCATATTACAATTTTCAGTAAAAACTATAATATCATCAATATCACTACAGTCACATACATATTCGTCTCTTCTCAGAGACGTTCCAATAAACCCCTCTTCCCTATTAATATAGAGTTTCATGTTTCTAATAACGACCTTTCTGACATCTACATCATCAAAAATCTTTATTTCTGTTTTTCTTTGTTTATTTTCTGAATACTCTTTTTTTAATCTATTAAAATATGAGATTGCAAATTCTACAAGATTTAAAAGATGTGCCTCAACCTCTTTAATTTGACTTTCTAAATTATCTATCTTTTCTATTGCTTTATCAATATCAAATCTAGAAATCCTCTTTATTTTTATTTCAGTCAATCTGGAAATATCCTCATCAGTTACTTCCCTTTTCAAATTTTTAACAAAAGGTTTTACACCTTCTCTAATTGCTCTTATAACACCTTCCCATGTTTCTTCCTTCTCAATATCACGATATATTTTATTTTCAATAAAGATCCTTTCAAGTGAAAAATTATGCCACTGATCTTCTAATTCAGCTAAACGAATTTTTAACTCTCCTTTTAATAATTTAACAGTATTGTCAGTAGATTTAGTTAAAATTTCCGAAACACCCAAAAAACATGGTCTATTCTCTTCGATAACACAAGAAAGAGGAGAAATCGACACTTCACAATTTGTGAACGCATACAATGCGTCAATTGTTTTATCAGGTGATATTCCCGAGGGCAAATAAATTAAAACTTCTACCTTAGATGATGTATTATCATCGATTTTTTTAATTTTTATCTTTCCTTTATCATTTGCTTTAATTATTGAATCTATTAAAGATGAAGTAGTTGTAGAGTATGGTAATTCAGAAATTAATAAAGTTGACTTGTCAACTATACTAATTTTAGCTCTAACCCTGACTTTACCCCCTCGTTTTCCGTCGTTATAATTAGTGAAATCGGCAATACCTCCAGAATTAAAGTCAGGTAGTAGAGTAAATTTTTTATTTTTAAGATACTTGATGGATGCATCTATTAATTCGATAAAATTATGAGACAAAATCTTAGTTGATAATCCAACAGCGATACCCTCAGCTCCTTGAGCAAGCAAAAGCGGAAATTTGACAGGTAAATTAATCGGTTCTTTTCTTCTTCCATCATATGATGATTGCCAATTTGTTACTTTGGGGTTAAAAATTACATCAGATGCAAATTTTGATAATCTTGCCTCAATGTATCTAGAGGCTGCAGCCCTGTCACCTGTTAAAGTATTTCCCCAATTCCCTTGCGTATCGATTAAAAGATCTTTTTGACCAATCTGTACCATAGCGTCAGCTATACTAGCATCCCCATGGGGGTGGTATTGCATTGTATGCCCAACAATATTTGCAACTTTATTATACCTTCCATCATCCAAATCCTTCATCGACTGCATGATTCTTCTTTGTACAGGCTTAAAACCATCTTCAACTGACGGAACCGCTCTTTCTAAAATTACATATGATGCGTAATCTAAAAACCAGTCTTTATACATGCCTGTAACCCTGGTGATAGATTCGGCCTGATCATAATTCATGTCAATATTTAAATCTTCATCATCCATTTAATCAACAATATCTAATTCAACTTTAAGATTATCAATAATAAAAGATTGCCTATTAGGTGTATTTTTACCCATATAAAAACTCAAAAGCTCCTCAATACTTTTATCCTCATCTAACATAACTGGATCTAATCTAATATCATCACCAATAAAATGACCAAATTCATCAGGGGAAATTTCACCTAGGCCCTTAAATCTCGTTATTTCAGGTTTTGGCTTTAACTTTTCAATGGCGCTTATCCTTTCGGGTTCAGAATAACAATAAATTGTTTCTTTTTTATTTCTGACTCTGAACAAAGGTGTTTGAAGAATATACAAATGTCCAGCCCTAATTAGCTCTGGAAAAAATTGAAGGAAGAAAGTTATTAAAAGGAGTCTAATATGCATTCCGTCGACATCTGCATCCGTAGCAATAACTATATTGTTATATCTGAGATCTTCAATTGAATCTTCAATATTGAGTGCAGCCTGCAGCAAATTAAATTCTTCATTCTCATACACAATCTTTTTTGACATCCCGTAAGAATTCAAAGGCTTACCCCTCAAGCTAAAAACGGCCTGAGTATTTACATCTCTTGATTTGGTTATACTTCCGGAAGCAGAATCACCCTCAGTGATAAATAAAGTAGTATCAAGTCTTTTATTGTTTTTTAAATCACCGAAATGAACACGGCAATCTCTTAGTTTTTTATTGTGTAGACTAGCTTTTTTTGCTCTTTCACGGGCTAGTTTTCTGATACCAGACAATTCTTTTCTTTCTTTTTCGGCCTGAAGTATTTTTTTTTGTAAAGCTTCAGCTACATCACTATTTCTGTGTAAATAATTGTCTAATTTGTTTTTCAAAAAATCATTAATATAAACTCTAACAGATGGAAGATTACCACCCATATCTGTAGAACCTAACTTTGTTTTAGTTTGACTTTCAAATACCGGTTCCATCACTTTAATGGAAATAGCTGAAACTATTGACTTTCTTATATCCGATGCATCAAAATTCTTTCCGTAAAATTCTCTGATTGTTTTAACATATGCTTCTCTAAAAGAACTAAGATGAGTACCTCCCTGTGTAGTATTCTGACCGTTAACAAAAGAATGATATTCTTCACTATATTGAGTTTTACTGTGAGTTATAGCAACCTCAATATCTTCGCCCTTCAAATGGATGATAGGATAAGTAATAGCTGAATCCTTGATTCGTTCTTCCAAAAGATCTTTTAAGCCATTTTTACTGTGAAACTTTTCATTATTAAAAATTATTGTAAGACCAGGATTTAGGTATACATAATTCTTTAGCATTCTAGCTATGTATTCATTTCTAAATTTGAAATTTTTAAATATGGATAAATCAGGTATAAAGGTAACCTTAGTGCCTCTTCTCCTACTACTATCTTCTGGAATTAACTGGTTAGCTAATTCACCTCTTTTAAATTCAGCATATGCTGTTTTACCATCTCTGTTAGACTCAACCCTAAAAAAATCAGATAAGGCGTTCACAGCCTTTGTACCTACACCGTTCAAACCAACAGCCTTCTTAAAAGCTCTTGTGTCATACTTACCGCCTGTATTCATTTTAGAAACAACATCTATTAACTTACCCAGCGGTATTCCTCTACCATAATCCCTGACAGTAACCTTTGATGATTGCACTGAAACATCAATGGTCTTTCCAGCACCCATTACATATTCGTCAATCGAATTGTCTAAAACTTCTTTTAATAATATATAAATACCATCGTCAGGTGAAGAACCGTCACCTAATTTCCCAATATACATTCCTGGACGCATACGTATATGCTCTTTCCAGTCTAAGGACCTAATATTTTCTTCTGTATATTGATTTTTTACGGACATACTTATGCAGTGCTAATATAATGTAACAACCGAAAAAAAAATATGGTGTTATAACAAAGTAATTAACAAAATATCAAGAAAAGTAATCAGAAATTAAACATTGAACAGAAAATGTATCACATCTCCATTTTTGACAACATACGCCTTTCCTTCAACTCTCATTTTACCAGCTTCCTTGACTTTAACTTCTGTTTTGAACTTAACGTAATCTTCAAATGCAATAACTTCGGCTTTAATAAAACCCTTTTCAAAATCAGTATGTATAACTCCTGCTGCCATAGGAGCAGTGGCCATTTTTGGAATAGTCCAAGCTCTAACCTCTTTGGGTCCTGCGGTAAAATATGTATGTAGATTCAATAGATCATAAGTAGCATTAATTAGTTTAGACGAACCAGGCTCTTCCAAACCTAAATCGTCTAGAAACATCCTTCTCTCTTCATAATTTTCAAGCTCATTAATCTCAGATTCAATACCAGCTGCCAGTATTATCAACTCAGCACCTTCTTTTCCTATTAATTCTCTTACAGAGTCTACATGTTTGTTTGTGCTTGAAACACTTGATTCATCAACATTACAAACGTATAAAACTGGTTTTTCAGAAATTAACTGAAGAGGTTTTAAATATTTATTTTTATCCTCTAGATCCAGCTCTATTGATCTTATATTAATAGATTTCTCTAGCAGATTTTTTGCTTTTTCTAAAACATTTTTTTCAGCAATGGCTTCTTTATCACCTGATTTTGCAGATCTTGATACTTTTTCAAGTCTGTTATTAACGGTCTCCAGGTCTTTTAATTGTAATTCTATGTCTATAATCTCCTTGTCTCTCAGAGGATCAACCGATCCATCAACATGAGTTATATTATCGTTATCAAAACAGCGTAACACGTGAATTATAGCATCAGTTTCTCTAATATTGGCTAAAAACTTATTTCCTAACCCTTCACCCTTACTTGCACCTTTTACCAAACCAGCAATATCTACTATTTCGACAGTAGCGGGAATAACTTTTTCAGGACCAACTAACTCTTCTAATATTTTTAATCTATTATCGGGAACATTAATTACACTATGATTTGGCTCAATTGTACAAAACGGAAAATTAGCACTCTGCGCTTTTGTATTAGATAAACAATTAAAAAGAGTTGATTTTCCAACATTGGGTAAGCCTACTATTCCTGCTTTCATATTAATTATGCATTAGTTTCTGCTTTTCGAGAAGCTGAGACGAAGATTCGATATTATTTAAATCAGGGATACAACAATCTACTGGGCATACAGCCGCACATTGTGGCTCCTCATGAAATCCTTGGCATTCAGTACACTTATCAGGAACTATGTAATAAACTTCATCATTAACAGCTCTTTGTGGCAATTCAGCGTTAACAATTTTTCCGTCAAGTAAATTAACGTCACCTGATAGATCGGTACCGTCAGAATACTTCCAATTTACAGCAGCTTCGTAAATGGCAGTATTTGGACATTCTGGCTCGCATGCTCCACAATTTATACACTCATCTGTGATAATTATTGCCATCTGATTTGAATATATTACCTAAATTTACATGCAAAATTAAAGCCAAAAACATTAAAAACAAAAGTAAACATATAGAATTAAAAACAAGACTAGTTTATTTTAATAGGCTAAGTGAACTGTTAACCTCATATTTAAATGAGGAAAAAAATAATTGGACGATCAAATTATCTAATGCAATTAAAGAGGCTGAAAGCTACAACCCTTGGTTCACAAAAATTAATATTGAAAATGCATTACGCTACTGGTCGAAAAAACTGAGAACTCAAAATTTGGAAAAGTGGGTTAAAAAATACGATTTCAAAGAGACTGGGTCAACTGTTGCAATAATTATGGCTGGAAATTTTCCGTTAGCAGGATTTCATGATTTTATTTGCGGTGTAATTTCAGGAAATAAGATTATTGCTAAGCCTTCCTCTGACGATAAAATACTTATTTGTTTTTTCATTGATTATTTAAAAAATACATTTCCTGAACTGGATGATGTTATAACCTTATCAGAAAAAAAACTTTCTAGTTTTGATAAAGTCATAGCTACAGGTTCTAATAATACATTTCATTATTTTGAATACTATTTTAGAGATAAAAAATCAATTCTTAGAAAAAACAGAAATTCTGTAGCTGTATTAAACGGCAACGAATCAGTACACGAATTAGAAAATTTGTCTAAAGATATTTTTCAATACTTTGGGCTTGGATGCCGCAATGTCTCAAAAATATTTATTCCTAGAGGTTATGATCTTGAAAAATTCAAGAAACACTTTACTGAATTTAAAGATTTAATTTATCATAATAAATATTCAAATAATTATAATTATCATAAAACGATAAAAATCATGAATGGTGAAATATTCATAGATGGCGAATACTTCATCTTAAAAGAATCTAGAGAGTTTTCACCACCCATTTCTGTCATTAATTATCAGTATTACAATGAAATTTCTGAGGTAAAAAAAATAATTGAGGAAAATTATAAGAATATTCAATGTATTGTCAGTAACTGTGACATCAATAATAAAATTAAATTTGGAGATGCTCAAAACCCCGAGCTAGATGATTATGCAGATAATATTGATACTCTAAATTTTCTGTTAACAAAATAGTTAAAAAGATTTATAGTTTTAATAATTATATAACCCAATAAATTATCGAGATTTGCATTTTCCTTACAAACTATGAAAATACATAATTTTTGCGCTGGTCCTTCTATTTTGCCTAATGAGGTCTTTAATCAAGCATCAAGGGCTGTAAAAGATCTAGATGAATCTGGTTTATCACTTCTTGAAATTTCACATAGAAGTCACGCATTCGTAAATATAATGGATGAGGCGCGTGATTTAGCTCTTGAACTACTGAACTTAAGTGGAAGTAATTACACATCTCTTTTCCTGCAAGGTGGTGCTAGTTCACAATTTTTAATGACAGCTTATAATTTCTTAAAAAATGAAGCTGCTTTTTTAAATACAGGAACATGGAGTAAGAAAGCAATTAAGGAAGCTAAACTTTTTGGGAAAGTTGATGTATTAGGATCTTCAGAAGACAAAAATTTTAATCATATTCCAGATTTTACCATTTCAAAAGCCTACGATTATTTTCATTGTACTTCTAATAATACAATATTTGGCACTCAAATGAATACTTTTCCAGATACTGAAATCCCTATTTTTTGCGACATGAGTAGTGATATTTTTTCTAGACAATTAGATTTTTCGAAATTTGATTTGATTTATGCGGGGGCTCAAAAAAATCTAGGCCCAGCAGGTGCAACACTCGTACTTATTAAAAATGACCTACTTGATAACATTAAAAGCAATGTTCCGTCGATGATGAATTACAAGGTACACGCTGATAAAAGCAGTATGTTTAATACACCCCCTGTATTTTCAATATATGTTTCAATGCTTAACATGAGATGGTTGAAAAGTATGGGCGGAATTAATGAAATTGAAAAAAATAATAGAAAAAAAGCTGAAATTTTATATTCTGAAATAGATCTAAACCCATTGTTTAAAGGGCATTCTGAAATAAAAGACAGGTCTATAATGAATGCCACTTTTAATTTAACTGATGATAGTTTTAAGCAAACTTTTGAATCTATGCTAAGTGAAGCTAATATAGAAGCATTAGCTGGGCATAGAAGCGTTGGTGGTTACAGAGCATCTATGTATAATGCAATGAGCTTAGATAGTGTAAAGGTTCTTGTTGAAGTAATGAGTGAGTTAGAATCAAAAATATAATTATGAATGTATTAGCTAATGACGGTATTTCGAAAGAAGGAGTTGAAAAATTAAAATCAGAGGGTTTTAATGTAAGTATAGATTCCATCCCTCAGGGAGAAATTGTTGAACATATTAATAATAATAATATTGAAGTATTATTAGTTAGAAGTGCCACTAAAGTAAGAAAAGACTTAATTGACCAATGCCCGTCAATAAAAATTATTGGAAGAGGTGGTGTGGGCATGGATAATATTGATGTTGAATATGCAAAAAGTAAAAAAATTCATGTTATAAATACTCCAGCTGCATCCTCTATATCTGTAGCAGAATTAGTTTTTGCACATTTATTTTCATGTGTAAGAAAACTATACCAATCAAATAGATCAATGCCACTAGAAGGAGATACTAATTTTAAACAATTGAAAAAAAGTTATGCTGGCGGAATTGAATTAAAAGGGAAAACAATGGGGATAATTGGTTTTGGTAGAATCGGACAAGAAGTTGCTAAAATCGCATTAGGATTAGGCATGTCAATAAAATTTTACGATTTACATATAAAATCTACCAGTCTTAGTTTAAACTTTTTCGATAATAGCACAAAGGATTTTACGTTAAAAGCATCATCATTGAATGATTTGTTTAAAGAATCTGATTTTATTAGTCTTCATGTACCGGCACAAAAAAAATATGTGATTTCAGATAAAGAATTTTCGAAAATGAAAAATGGAGTCGGTTTGATAAATGCAGCTCGAGGTGGTGTATTAGATGAAAAAGCTTTACTAAAAAATATTTCTGAAAACAAGGTTTTGTTTGCTGCACTTGATACATTTGAGAATGAACCAAATCCAAGTGTTAAAATTTTAATGAATCAAAACATCTCTTTGACCCCACACATCGGAGCAGCAACCAAGGAAGCTCAAAAAAGAATTGGAATTGAATTGGCAGATCAAATAATTGAAATATATAGCTCTTAAAATGTTAGAAAAACTTAAGCACAGATGGGGTATTGATTCAAACTTTCAAATTCTGAAAATTTTTGTTGTCTTTGGAATTACTGGATCTGCTGCTGCATGGATCTCTGCTCCTTTATGTAATTTTTTAGGGATAAATTCTGCAAATTTAAATATTATTATTTATTGGATCCTTCGAGTAGTGCTGATAACAATAGTTTATAAGTTTATTTTAATATTCGTTGCTTTTTTGTTTGGAGAATTTAATTTTTTCTGGAATTTTATTAAAAAGTTTTTATATAGACTGGGCGTTAAAATTTAATTTTCTGAGATTTTACTCTCAAAGATTTGTTCAAACTTTCTGATCTTTGGAGTTATAACCAAGTCACAATATGGTTGATTTTTATTTAACTCATAATAATTCTCGTGATAATTCTCAGCTTTATAAAAAGCATCAAATTTGATGATTTGTGTAACTATATCATCAGAATAAATGTCATGTTTATTTAATTTATCAATGTAGTTTTCGATAATTTTTTTCTCCTTTCCATCTGAATAAAAAGCAATTGACCTGTAGTGAGAGCCCACATCATTCCCTTGCCTATTTATTGTTGTTGGATTATGTGTTTTAAAAAAAACCTCTAATAAAGATTCAAAACTAACTTTTTCAGAGTCGTATATTACTTGGACTGTTTCAGCATGACCTGTTAAACCCGAACAAACCTCATTATATGTAGGGTTTTTAAGATTACCCCCACAATACCCAGGAACAACCTTTAAAACTCCTTTAAGTCTTTTATATACAGCCTCTGTACACCAAAAACAACCTCCAGCAAAATATGCATGTTTATTTCTATCCATAAATTAAATTAATATAGTATTTTTGAAAATATGATTATCGCTGAAAATATACATAAATTCTATGAAAAAAATCATATTTTAAATGGAATAAATCTAAGGATTGATCAAGGGGAAATTGTAAGTTTAGTTGGAGCTTCTGGTGCAGGAAAAACAACATTACTTCAAATACTTGGGACTATTGATGTTCCAGATAAAAATCACAAATCAAAACTAATTTTAAATAATAAAAAAATTAGCGAATTTAATAGTGATGAACTAGCCAATTTTAGAAATCAAGAAATAGGTTTTGTGTTTCAATTTCATCAACTTTTACCAGAATTTTCTGTAATTGAAAACATTTGTATTCCAGCGTTTATAAATAAAACACCTAGGGTAATTGCTGAGTCTAGAGCAAATGAGTTAATCAACTATCTTGGGCTGGAAAACAGAGTCAACAATAAGCCTAATGAACTTTCGGGAGGTGAAAAACAAAGAGTTGCAGTGGCTAGAGCCTTAATCAATAATCCTAGTATAATTTTAGCTGATGAGCCATCCGGTAATTTGGATAGTAAAACATCTAATAGTTTACATGATTTATTTAGTGATTTAAGAAAAGACTTTAAATATACATTTGTAATTGCCACTCATGATGTTTCACTTGCAAAAAAATCAGATCGAATTTTACAAATTTCTGACGGAATAATTAATTGATTTAATATTGGACCTCAAAGGATATTTGGACAGTAAAGCTGATGAATACAATAACAAAAGTTTTATTGACAGAGATCCAATTCAAATCCCTCATGCATATACATCTAAAGAAGATATAGAAATTTCTGGGTTTCTTACAGCTACAATTGCTTGGGGAAATCGAAAATCTATAATCAATAATTCAAATAAAATGATGAAATTATTTGAAAATGAGCCCTATAATTTTATTGTAAATCACACCGAAAAAGACTTAAAACATTTTATAAAATTTGTTCATAGAACATTTAATGGGTTTGATCTAATTCAATTTGTGAAAAGTTTAAAAAATATATATAAAAATCATAGTGGATTAGAAAATATTTTTAGCCAAAACATCAAGGATGAAGCAATGCATAATTCAATTCATCAAGTAAAAAAAATTTTCTTTGAGATTGAACATCTAAAACGTACTAAAAAGCATATTTCTGACCCATATAAAGGATCAGCTGCAAAGAGGATTAATATGTTTTTAAGATGGATGGTTCGAAAAGATGACAAAGGGGTGGATTTTGGTATATGGAAGTCGATAAATCCAAAATTCCTATCATGTCCTTTGGATATCCATTCAGGAAATATCGCAAGAAAATTGGGTATTCTAAACAGAAAACAAAATGATCATAAAGCAGTTCTTGAATTAGATAAATATCTCAGAAAGTTAGATGTTTTTGACCCAGCAAAATATGATTTTGCATTGTTTGGCATTGGGGTAAATGAAAAACTGTAATTTTAAATTCATATTTTTAATATTTAAAATTGAAGACAATGAAAAAATTACTTTTAATTATATGTTTGATTTCTTTTTCAATTAAATCACAAAACGTTACTCTACCAATTGATACAATAGTTACAACATACCATGAATCAATAATTAAAGGAAATTCTATAAAATATATCGCTGAAACTGGAACTCAGCCAGTTTGGGATGAAGATGGGCGTCCAATTGCTAGCTTATTCTATACTTATTACAAAAAAAATAATACGAAAAAATCAAATGAAAATCCTAATCACAGGCCTCTAATTATATCATTTAACGGGGGACCGGGCTCTGGCTCATTATGGATGCATATTGGATATACAGGTCCAAAAGTTTTAAATATTGATGATGAAGGTTTTCCGACACAACCTTATGGTATAAAAGACAATCCTTATTCCATTTTAGACACTGCTGATATTGTTTTTGTTTGCCCAGTAAATACTGGCTACTCTAGAATGATAGCTGACGAAAAAGGAAAATACCCTAAAAGAAAGGAATTTTTTGGCATTAATGCTGACATAAAATATTTAGCTGAATGGATCAACACATTTGTTTCTAGAAAAAATAGATGGGAATCTCCAAAATACATAATCGGAGAAAGCTATGGGGGAACCAGGGTAATGGGCTTATCTTATGAATTACAAAATAAACATTGGATGTATCTTAACGGAGTCATAATGGTTTCACCGGCTGACTATAAATTATTTGAAGACGGTGATTCGGTAAATTCATCTCTTCACCTACCCTATTATTCGGCGACTGCATGGTATCATCAAGTATTAGATGACGATTTACAAAAGAGAGATTTGATAGAAATATTGCCTGAGGTGGAAGAATTTACAATAAATAAATTGATTCCAGCTGTAGCAAAAGGTGGTTTTATTTCAAAAATTGAAAGAAATGAGATTGCAGAAAAATATTCAAAATATTCTGGGTTAAGTACAAAATTTATTTTAGATAATAATCTGAATGTGCCAAATAACTTTTTTTGGAAAGAACTTTTGAAAGAAAAAGAGGGGCTAACCGTTGGAAGATTAGATTCTAGATATCGTGGATTAGATAAAAAAAATTCAGGATCAACTCCTGATTCAAATATTGAACTAAATTCATGGAATCACTCATTCACTCCAGCCATTAACTATTACTTAAGAAATGAATTAAAATTTGTAACC
>CABWYN010000009.1 GCA_902509675.1 uncultured Bacteroidota bacterium
TCGTTTCGATGCCCTATAATAATAGGGATTTTATAGGAAATTAAAGTGACCTGGCTGGGGCTCGAACCCAGGACCCTCTCCTTAAAAGGGAGATGCTCTACCAACTGAGCTACCAGGTCAAATTTAATTGCTTTAGGCCTGCAAATATAAAATGTTTAATTTATATTACAATACTTATTTATAAATAAATATCTTATAATTCAATGAATATAATTATCTCTGGATATATGGGTTCTGGAAAGTCTGTTATAGGTAGGGAATTATCACTAAAACTTGATAGAAATTTTATTGATTTAGATTCTTATATTGAGAGTAAAGAAAAGAATTCAATAAGTAATATTTTTCACACAAAAGGAGATTTATATTTTAGAAAACTTGAGTCTAAATATCTGCAAGAAATTCTTTTTGATAATTCTAATTTAATTCTTTCTCTTGGAGGTGGTACCCAATGTTATGCTAATAATCAAGACTTAATTAACAATAGAAAGAACATTTCTTTCTATTTAAAAAATTCAAATATCGAATTGGTAAAAAGATTATTCAAGGAAAAAAATAAAAGACCTTTGATTTCTAATATTTCTACAAAAGATAAATTAGTTGAGTTTGTTTCAAAACACTTATTTGAAAGAGAGATTTTTTATATTTCCTCATCTCATACAATTGATTGTAACGAAAAAGATTCATCTGTAATTGTTGAAGAAATTATTTCACTTTTAGTGTAAAAATGCTTCAATACTATCTTCATTAAAAACAACATTTACATGATTTTGTAAAGATGTAGAAAGAGAAACTCCTTTAAAATCGGCTTTTATCGGAAACTTTTTGTGATTTCTATCTACTAAAACAGCAGTTTTTAATTGCTTTAAATCAGTTTCTAAAAAATATTTGACCGCATACATTAGAGTAGAACCGGAGTTGAGAACATCATCGATTACTACTATAGACTTGCTCTGGAAGCTAGATAAGTCAACAGAAATACTTGTACTATTTATTGGGTTTTTCTTATCGATTTTAATATTACAAACCATTGTATTTAAATCACTTAAATTATTTATTTCTTTATTTAGTTCTTTTGCTAGCAAAAAGCCATTCTTTTCAACCCCGGCAAGAATGATTTCTTTTTCATTTATATTTGATTCTATAATTTGAAGAGAAATCCTTTTTATCTTTCTTTTAATTTGAGAATTATCTAAGATTTTTTTCTTGTCCATAAAAGATTGTTAAATAAATTAAATATTATTGATATAATTGTATTTTTGCATTTAGCAAAACTAGCCTATGAAGTCTAAATTACATATTTTTTTATTTACAATCTTACTCCTGGGGCTTTCTTGTGGAGACGATGGTGAGGATGATGTGATAGTAATTCCTGAAGCTGACAGAACGGAGCAACAGGTTATTGATAATGATTCTTTGATTAGTTTTTTTCAAACACACTATATAAATACTTCAACGATTTCTGCTAATCCAAATATATCTTTAGAAGAAATAGTCATTAATTCTCTTCCAGATGACGGGGTGCTTCCTGATCCAGATATAAACTCCCTTCTAATCGATTTAGTAGAAACCTATACAACAACTTATTCGGAAACTGATTATGAGTATTATGTGCTAAAAATAAATCAAGGTGGTGGTGTAGATACGCCTAATTTCTCTGATAAGGTTAGAGTTTCATACGAAGGTAACCTTATGGATTTTACGGTTTTTGACAGTTCCTATTCACCTGCCGACTTTGACCTAACTGCCACTATAGCTGGATGGGGTAGAGTACTTCCTGAATTCAACATTGCAACTGATTTTAATGTTAATGGAGATGGTACCATTACTTATAATGATCCAGGTATTGGTATTATGTTTATTCCCTCGGGATTAGGATATTATTCTGCTGCTGCTGGAACTGTTCCAGTTTATTCTAATTTAATTTTTAAATTCAAGGTCTTCCAAGCGGAAGAAAACGACCACGATTTTGATAACGTCCCTTCTCATTTAGAAGATATTGACGGTAATTATGATTTGACCGATGATAACTCTGATAATGATTCATATGCAGATTTTGTTGACAGTGATGATGATAATGATGGAACACTAACAGTAGACGAGGATTTAGAACCAGATTCTGATCTGGAGGTTGACAGAGATGGCGATGGTGATCCTACCAATGATATCGGAGATGGAGACCCGACTAATGATGATACAGATGGTGATGGTATACCTAATTATTTAGACCCTGACGATACGGCATCTAGGGACGATTAAGTTTTTTATTTTCTGCTAATTACCAGTTTAGCTTTTTCAATTATTTTTTCTGCATTAAGTCCATATTTTTCCATTAATTGTGCAGGAGTTCCTGACTCTCCAAATGTGTCTTGAGTAGCAACAAATTCTTGTGGGGTAGGGTTGTTTAAAGAGAGTAATCTAGAAACACTTTCCCCTAATCCTCCCATATAATTGTGTTCCTCTGCGGAAACAACACACTTAGTTTTATGTACAGATTTTAAAATTATTTCAGAATCTAAAGGCTTTATTGAGTGAATATTTATTACTTCAGCGGAAATTCCTTGATCAAATAATACTTTTGAAGCTTCAAGAGCTTCCCAAACTAAATGACCAGTAGCAATAATTGTTACATCGTCACCTTCAGTCATTTTCACACCTTTTCCTATTATAAATTTCTGATCAGCATCAGTAAAGACAGGGACTTTAGGCCTCCCAAACCTAAGGTATACAGGCCCCATGTGATCAGCTATTGCTATAGTAGCTGCTTTTGTTTGATTATAATCACATGTATTAATTACGGTCATTCCAGGAAGCATTTTCATCATTCCAATATCTTCTAGAATTTGATGTGTAGCTCCGTCCTCGCCAAGAGTTATACCAGCGTGAGATGCACATATTTTTACATTTTTTCCAGAGTAAGCAATAGATTGTCTTATTTGATCATAAACTCTTCCCGTTGAAAAATTTGCAAATGTCCCTGTAAATGGAATTTTACCACCAATAGTTAAGCCTGCTGCTATTCCCATCATGTTTGCTTCAGCGATTCCAATTTGATAAAATCTTTCTGGGTGATTTTTCTTAAAATCATTCATTTTAAGTGATCCGGTCAAATCAGCACATAAAGCAACAATATTTTCATTTTTTAAACCAAGTTCAGTAAGACCATCACCAAAGCCACTTCTGGTATCTTTTTTTTCTGTAAATGTGTAGTTTTTCATATTAATAATCTCCTAAAGTTTCTGGATTTTGTTTAAGTGCTATTTCTAATTGCTCATCATTTGGAGCTTTTCCATGCCATTCATGAGTATGCATCATAAAATCAACACCATTACCCATAACCGTTTTCAAAAGAATACAAACAGGTTTTCCCTTAAATGTATTATCTTTTGCCTGCTTTAATCCATATTGAATTTCACTAATATTGTTTCCGTTAGCGATTTCCACAACCTTCCATCCAAAGGATTCAAATTTAGCTCTGATATTACCTAAATTAATAACATCATCGGTTGATCCGTCAATTTGTTGCCCATTTAAATCAATTGTAGCGATTATGTTATCTATATTTTTTGCTGCTGCATACATTATTGCTTCCCAATTTTGACCTTCCTGTAATTCGCCATCACCCATTAAGCAGTAAATTAGATTATTATCATTATTTAGTTTTTTAGTTAGAGATGCCCCGATTGCAACAGAAAGGCCTTGACCCAATGATCCGGAGGCTATTCTAACGCCAGGGAGTCCTTCGTGAGTAGTTGGGTGACCTTGTAGTCTAGAATTTATCAATCTAAAGGTATTCAGCTCATCTATTTCGAAATATCCACATCTAGCAAGAACACTATAAAAAACTGGTGAAATATGTCCGTTGCTTAAAAAGAATAAATCTTCATTTACACCATCCATTTTAAAACCTTCATTTCTTTTCATTACCGTGTTAAATAAAGTGACTAAAAACTCAGCACATCCAAGAGATCCTCCTGGGTGTCCCGAATTTACTTTATGCACCATTCTTAGAATATCTCTTCTTGTTTGAATGGTAATATTTTCTAAATTTTCAAGATCTTGCATTAGTGATATTTGGTTTGTTTGCAATTTAAATTAATGTTATCCATTATTGAAAAAATAATATTGGCATTTATCAACAATTACACTTTTTTAATAACATAAATTATTAATGAGTCTTTCTTATTTATATTTGCCAAGTAATGAAGCCAAGTTTTAAAATAGAATGTTCTGATAAATTGTCTAATGCTAGAGCGTGTACAATAAAAACCGATCACGGAACCATCAAAACACCTGTGTTTATGCCAGTTGGCACACAAGGTAGTGTAAAAGGTATTCATCAAAAAGAATTAAAAAATGAAATTAAAAGTGATATTATTCTAGGAAATACTTATCACTTGTACCTAAGGCCTGGTATTGAAATTATTGAAAAGGCTGGCGGATTGCATAAATTTATAAATTGGGATAGAAATATTTTGACAGATTCGGGAGGGTATCAGGTATACTCTTTATCTGCCAAAAGAAAAATTTCCGAAGAAGGTGTAGAATTTAAAAGCCATATAGACGGAAGTAAACATTTCTTTTCTCCTGAAAATGCAATAGATATACAAAGATCAATTGGTGCTGATATAATTATGGCATTTGACGAATGCCCTCCTTATCCATGTGATTATTCTTATGCTAAAAACTCTATGCATTTGACACATAGATGGCTGGATAGATGTATAAAAAGATTTATAGAAACACCTCCTAAATATGGTTATAATCAAATTTTTTTTCCAATTGTTCAGGGTAGTACATATACAGATTTAAGACAAGAATCAGCAGAGTTTATTTCATCTAAAAACTGTTTTGGAAATGCAATTGGTGGTCTTTCCGTTGGAGAACCTCACGATGAAATGTATGAAATGACTGAAACAGTTTGTGATATTTTACCTTTCGAAAAACCAAGATATTTAATGGGTGTAGGAACCCCTGCTAATTTACTTGAAAATATTGCTTTAGGTATCGATATGTTTGATTGTGTTATGCCGACAAGAAATGGGAGAAATGGAATGTTATTTACTTCAGAAGGGGTTATTAATATTAAAAATAAGAAATGGGAATTTGACTTTTCTTCTATAGACGAAAATGGAACTACTTGGGTAGATACTGCTTATTCAAAATCTTATCTAAAACATCTTTTTAATGTAAATGAAATGTTAGGTAGACAAATAGCGTCAATTCACAATCTTGGTTTTTATTGTTCTTTGTTAAAAGAAGCTAGAAAGCGTATTATTGATGGAGATTTTTTAAATTGGAAAAATATTATGGTAAAAAAATTAACCAACCGATTGTAATTGAATAAGATAGATAAATACATATTAAAGAAATTTATATCTACATATATATTGATACAATTACTTTTTGTTCCAATAGCAATTGTGGTCAATTTAGCTGATAATATTGATAAATTATTAGAAAAGCAAGTGCCTCTTGTTGAGATATTAGATCACTATTATAATTTTAGTATTTATTTTTCCTCTAGTCTGCTTCCTTTATTTCTATTTTTGGCAATTACTTGGTTTACCTCGAAACTTTCTTCAAATTCGGAAATTATTGCTCTGTATTCATCAGGTGTTTCACTAAAAAGAATTCTGAAACCCTATATGGTAGGTTCCCTAATAATTGCACTCATTTCTTTGTTGGCAGGTATGTTTATTGTTCCTGAGTCTACGAAAAAATATAATGATTTTTCATATAAGTATTTAAAAGGGAACAAGAAGGCAGTTAATAATAAAAATATATTTAGAAAAATAAATGAAAGTGAATATATCTTTTTAACTCAGTTTAATCAGAAAAATAATGTCGGAACTAACTTTACTCTTGAAAATTTTTCAGATGAAAAATTGAATTTTAAAATCAGTTCAACCAGTATTCGTTTTATTCCTGAGCTGGAAAAATATAGATTAAACAATTATACTAAAAGAACCATAACCGACTCAATTGATATAATCCAGAATAAACGAACATTTGATACAATATTTTCATTCAGTGTTGATGATCTTACTCCTTTAAACTATGTAGCTGAATCACTTAATTATGATGAATTAATCAATTTCATTGAAATTGAAAAAAGTAGGGGCTCTACAAATATTGAAAGGTATTTAGTTGTGAAATATAAAAAGTGGAGTATTCCTTTTTCAATTTTCATATTAACATTAATAGGTTTTTCCGTTTCTGCTGAAAAAAGGAGAGGTGGAACAGGTGTAAATTTGGCTTTTGGTATAGGAGTAGCAATGATTTACGTCTTTTTTGATAAAATATTTGGTGTTTTAGCGCAACAATCTGATTTATCCCCAATTTTAGCTGTTTGGTTGCCAAATATTTTCTTTGGATTATTAGCTATTTATCTAGTTAGAAATGCAAAAAAATAATTTAAAACATTTTATTCATTTACATTTTTTGGTATTTATTGCTGGGTTTACAGCAGTTTTAGGAGAGTTAATTACAAACACGTCAGTCTCCATTGTTTGGCATCGAATGATAATAGCTTCATTGATAACAATATTTTTTATGTTAGTGAAGAAAAAAAAATTAAAGATTGGTTTCAATCAATTTTTAAAATATAGCTTTCTTGGTCTGATTATAGCATTGCACTGGATAACTTTTTTTGAAGGCATTGAACAGTCTAATATTTCGGTAACATTGGCTATGTTTTCAACCGCAGCTTTTTTTACATCTTTTTTAGAGCCTTTATTTTTTAAAAGAAAAATTATTTTCTACGAAATAATTCTAGGATTGTTGGTGGTTGTGGGGGTTTTCTTGATATTCAAGTCAGAGTTTAATTATGTTAATGGGATTATTCTGGGTCTGTTTTCAGCTTTGTTTGCATCAATTTTTTCGGTATTGAATGGGGTTATGATAAAAAGCAACAGTGCAATTACTATTTCCTTTTACGAGTTTACATCTGGGGTTGCCTTTATATCAATTTATTTGTTCATAACGGAAAATATGGATTCTCTTTTAATTGAAAACTTCCTCTCGCTTAATTATCTATACATTTTTTTACTAGGTTCTGTTTGTACAGCCTATGCATTTATAGCTTCAGTTTATTTATTAAAGTATATAACTCCATATTCTGTGGTATTGACTTATAATTTAGAGCCTATATATGGAATAATATTAGCTCTTATTTTTTTCGGAGATAATGAGAAAATGAGTACTCAATTTTATATCGGACTTTTTATTATCCTTACTTCGGTTTTAATAAATATGTATGTAAAAAAAAGGTCTAAACAGAGTTAATAAGACTTAACTTTTTTATATTTATTACATAATAAATTAATCGATGAATTATCTAGATTTTGAAGAACCAATAAAACTTCTTGATACACAACTAGCTGAGTGTATTGAGTTAGGTGAAAAATCTGATGTGGATGTAACCGAAACGTGTGCTCAGATTAAATTAAAACTCAAATCAACCATAAAAGATATTTATGCGAACTTAACCCCGTGGCAAAAAGTTCAAATTTCAAGACATCCTGACAGGCCATATACTCTTGATTATATCAATAATATTTTAGGAGATTCTTTCCTTGAATTACACGGAGACAGAAATTTTAAGGATGACAAGGCTATGATTGGTGGATTAGGTAAAATTGGAAATCAGTCCTTTATGTTTATTGGTCAACAAAAAGGGCATAACACAAAAGATCGTCAATACAGAAACTTTGGAATGGCAAATCCAGAGGGGTATAGAAAGGCTTTAAGGTTAATGAAAATGGCTGAAAAATATAATATTCCCGTAGTTACTTTGGTTGACACCCCTGGAGCATATCCTGGATTAGAGGCCGAAGAAAGAGGTCAGGGAGAAGCAATTGCTAGAAATATTTTAGAAATGACAAGGTTAAAAGTACCGATAATAACGGTTATAATCGGTGAGGGTGCTTCTGGTGGTGCTTTGGGAATAGGTGTTGGTGACACAGTACTTATGTTAGAAAATACCTGGTATTCTGTGATATCTCCTGAATCTTGCTCTTCCATATTGTGGAGAAGTTGGGAGTATAAAGAGGTAGCTGCATCTGCTTTAAAATTAACCGCTAAGGATATGAAGAAGATGAATCTTGTTGATAAAGTTATCAGAGAACCTGAAGGGGGTGCTCACAGAAATAAGCTAAAAACTTTTGAAGCTGTCAAATTAAACATTCTTTCAGCATTTGATACGCTTTCAAAGCTTTCTTCTGAAAAGCTTGTTCTCAATCGGATGGATAAATATTCAAACATGGGTGTTTATTCATCATAATCTGACAGTATTAACATTTTCTCCCATTTTATTAACATTATCTATGTTAATTATTAAAAAAATATAATAATTGCTCGTAAACGGCTTTTAGTTACTTTAGTATATATGAAACATTCAGCATCTTTTCAAGGACTTAACATAGATAAAAATTCAATTATTAACTTAGAAAAAGGAAAGTTGCCCCCGCAAGCACTAGAACTTGAGGAGGTTGTTCTAGGGGCAATGATGATAGATAAAAAAGGAGTTGATGAGGTAATAGATATATTAAATCCTGAGGCTTTTTATAAAGAAGTCCATCAATATATTTTTGAGGCTATTTTTAAGTTGTTCCAAAAAAGTGAACCTATTGACCTTTTAACTGTGTCAAATCAGTTAAAAAAGGATGAAAATCATGAAAGAGTAGGAGGTGACTTTTATTTGATCTCATTAACTCAAAAAGTATCTTCATCTGCTCATATTGAATTCCATGCTAGAATAATACTTCAAAAATATATTCAAAGAAGTTTAATTAAAATTTCAAATGAAATAATCACCGATTCATATGATGAATCTAAAGATGTTTTTGACCTGTTAGATACTGCAGAATCTAAACTTTATGATGTAACTCAGGGGAATATAAAAAAATCATCAGAAACAGCTCAAAGTCTGGTAATACAAGCTAAAAATAAAATTGAAGCAGTTTCTAATAAAAAGGGGCTTAGTGGTGTGCCCTCTGGATTTAATAAGATTGATAAGTTGACTGCAGGTTGGCAAGAAAGTGATTTGGTAATTATAGCTGCTAGACCGGGTATGGGAAAAACAGCATTATCTTTATCCATGGCTAGTAATATAGCTGTAAATAATAAGATTCCTTTAGCCTTTTTCTCCCTAGAAATGTCATCAATTCAGTTGATAACAAGAATGATTTCATCTGAAACGGGATTAAATTCAGATAAACTTAGAACCGGTAAGCTGGAAAAGCATGAGTGGGAGCAGTTAAATGTAAGAGTAAAAAATCTTGAAAATGCCCCACTATATATTGATGACACGCCCTCGCTATCCATATTTGACCTGAGAGCAAAAGCAAGAAGACTTGTTTCTCAAAATGGTGTGAAAATTATTGTTGTTGATTATCTTCAGTTGATGACTACAGGAGGTAATATTAAAGTCGGAAATAGAGAACAAGAAATTTCTACAATTTCAAGAAATTTAAAAGCATTAGCAAAAGAGCTGAATATTCCAGTAATTGCATTATCTCAACTTTCAAGAATGGTGGAAGGTAGAACCTCAAAGCGACCTTTACTCTCAGATTTAAGAGAGTCTGGTGCAATTGAGCAAGATGCTGATATCGTTTCTTTTATTTATAGACCTGAATATTATAAAATAGATACTTGGGATGATAATGATAGATCATCAACAGAAGGAGAGGCGGAGTTTATTGTTTCTAAGCATAGGAATGGTGGATTAGAAAATATCAGATTGCGTTTTATCCCAACTCTTGGTAAATTTGAAGATATTGATCAATATGATTCTCCTTACGAGTTTCATTCAAAAATGAATGCTGCAGCTAATGATGATACATTCAAGACTGACTTGAATGCTGAAAATAAATTAGGTGATGATGATTTGCCTTTCTAAAAAAACTATTTAATCTTATCAACAAGTTCTTTGAAACCTTCAGGGTTATTCATCGCTAGGTCAGCTAAGACTTTTCTGTTGATATCTATATTATTAGTCTTTAGTTTATTCATGAACTCAGAGTAAGTGAGGCCATGCAGCCTAGAAGCAGCATTGATTCTCATAATCCAAAGAGCTCTAAAGTTTCTCTTTTTGGTTTTTCTATCTCTGTAAGCATATTGAAGTCCTTTTTCAACTGCATTTTTTGCAACAGTCCAAACGTTTTTTCTACGACCGAAATAACCTTTAGCTTGTTTTAATATTTTTTTTCTTCTTGCTCTTTTAGCAACTGAATTTACTGATCTTGGCATAATTTATAGTTTTAAATTAGGTGGTAAAAAATTTACTCTTCTTACCTATATTTATGGGTATAACCCTTATTTTAATCTTAATTGTTCTTTGATGCTGTTCATATCATTATCGTGAACCAAACCAGAATGAGTTAAGGCTAGCTTCCTCTTTTTTGATTTTTTAGTCAAGATATGATTTTTGAAAGCATGCTTTCTTTTAATTTTTCCTGTTCCAGTTACTTTAAATCTTTTTTTAGCACTGGATTTTGTTTTCATTTTTGGCATACTATTTTGTTTTTTTTGGAGACATCATCATTATCATTTTTTTACTCTCTAATTTTGGGAGTTGCTCAACTTTTCCAAATTCTTCTAGTTCTTGAGCTAATTTCAATAATAATATTTCTCCTTGGTCTTTATAAATAATTGATCTCCCTTTAAAAAAGACAAAGGCTTTTAATTTTGCTCCGTCTTTTAGGAATTTCTCTGCATGTTTTTTCTTAAACGCATAATCATGTTCATCTGTTTGAGGCCCAAATCTAATTTCTTTAACGACTACCTTAGTCGCTTTCGATTTCATTTGTTTTTCTCTTTTTTTCTGCTCATAAAGGAATTTTTTATAATCCATTATTTTGCAGACAGGAGGAACGGCATTTGGTGAAATTTGCACCAGGTCTAATTCTAAATCATTTGACTTGTTTAGAGCTCTTTGAATAGGATATACACCTATTTCCACATTATCACCAACCAACCTAACCTCTTGGGCTACTATTTCGCCATTAATTTTATGTGGGTTAGTTTTAACTACTCTCCAGGGTCTTCTTCCTCTTGTTCTTCTTATTGCTATGATTAATAGTTTTAATTAAACTTATATTTTTATTTCTTTATTAATGATTTTAACAAAATCTTCAATTGTCATAGCTCCATAATCTTTGCCACCATGACTTCGGACTGATACTAAATTATCCGTTGACTCTTTTTCACCAATGACAATCATATAAGGGACTTTATCTACTTCAGCATCTCTTATTTTCCTGCCAATTGTTTCACTTCTGTTATCAATCAGGCCGCGAATTTCGTGATTTTCTAACAAATTTAAAACATTTTTACAGTATTTTTCATGCTTTTCACTAAGTGGAAGTATGATAAATTGATTTGGAGTTAGCCATAATGGTAAATTTCCTGCCGTATTTTCTAGTAAAATAGCAATAAATCTTTCTAAACTTCCAAACGGTGCTCTGTGAATCATTACAGGTCTTTTAGATTTATTGTCCTTATCAATGTAAGTTAGATCAAATCTTTCAGGAAGATTGTAATCAACCTGAATGGTACCAAGTTGCCATTGCCTTCCTAGAGCATCGTTTACCATAAAATCCAATTTAGGGCCGTAAAAAGCAGCTTCACCTTCTACAATTTTATAATTAAGTCCTTTGTCTTTTACTGCGTTGATTATTGCATTTTCTGATTTTTCCCACATTGACACTTCACCAATATATTTTTTTAAATTTTTGGAATCTCTTAATGAAATTTGAACACTAAAATCATTTAACTCAAGTGATTCAAACACATAAAGAGTTAGATCTATAACATTTTTGAATTCACTATCTAATTGATCTTCAGTACAAAAAATATGCGCATCATCTTGAGTAAATCCTCTTACCCTTGTAAGACCATGTAATTCTCCGCTTTGCTCATATCTGTACACTGTTCCAAACTCAGCGTACCTAATTGGTAAATCTCTATAGCTAAATTTATCAGATTTATAAATTTCACAGTGATGAGGACAATTCATTGGTTTTAAATAAAACTCTTCATCTTCTTTTGGTGTTTTTATTGGCTGAAAACTATCATCTCCGTATTTTTCATAATGCCCAGAGGTGACGTACAATTCTTTGTTTCCGATATGTGGGGTTATAACCATCTGGTACCCCGCTTTTTTTTGGGCTTTCTTAAGAAACTCTTCGAGTCGTGTCTTAAGCTCAACACCCCTTGGAAGCCACATTGGTAGCCCTTGACCTACCTTATTTGAAAATGCAAATAATTTTAATCTTTTGCCTATTTTTCTGTGATCACGAAGCTTTGCTTGTTCAATATTATATAAATATTCTTTTAATAATTTTTGTTTTGGAAAGGAAATTCCATAGACTCTGGTTAACTGTTTTTTGTTTTGATCAGCTCTCCAAAATGCGCCAGAAATATTTAAGATTTTAACAGCTTTAATTAACGAGGTATTAGGGATATGACCACCTTTACATAAATCAGTGAAAGAATCGTGATCACAAAATGAAATTTCTCCGTCATTTAACTCTTCAATAAGTTCTAATTTATAGGAGTTTTGTTCATTTTCATAAAACTTTAATGCGTCTATTTTAGAAACAGATCTGATATTAAATTCAAATTTACCTCTACATATTTCTAATATCCTGTTTTCAATTTTATCAAAATCTGACTCAGATATTTTATTATTTCCTAAATCTATATCATAGTAAAACCCGTTCTTTATTGGAGGTCCAATTGTGAGTTTAATTCCAGGATATAAATCCTGCAATGCTTGTGCCATTACATGAGAAGAGGAGTGCCAAAAAGCTTTTTTTCCCTCTTCGTTATCCCAGGTGTAAAACTCAATTTCGCCGTCTGAACTTAGGACTGATTTTGTCTCAACTATTTTGTTATTAAACTTAGCAGAAATTACATTTCTAGCTAATCCTTCACTAATATCTTTAGCAACAGAAATAACTTGAGTACCTACTTTAAACTCTCTTACAGACCCATCTTTAAGTGTTACTTTAATCATTTTTCAAATTAAATGCTAAAATTATGAATCATTTTTGAAATAGTTCGTTTATTATTCTAAATAATGAAGTAAATATCATAACAATAGCTATTAGACATGTAATAACCCCTAAAATAATCAGAAAATAGTTGTTTTTTAGTTGACCTAGGTGAATCATAAACGGACCCATGAAAATTGGAATGAAAGATGATATTAAAATTTTAATCCCTTTAGCAATTTTATTTTTGTTCACCTGTTCTAAATTTTTCTATTGACAACCTAATATTATTATTTTCTTTTATCAGTTTTTTAGCCTCATCATCACTGATCTTTAGTATTGATTTTAAAATTCTTATTGCTCTTTCGTGAAGTTTGTTATTTGATAATTTCATATCAATCATTTTGTTATCAAAAACTCTACCTAGTTTTATCATTACAGTTGTTGAAATCATATTTAACACCATTTTTTGTGCGGTTCCAGCTTTCATTCTAGAGCTTCCAGTAATATATTCTGGTCCAACAATAACCTCTACTGGGTAGGAAGAAAGCTTAGCTAAGGATGAATTTCTGTTACATGTGATACAGCCAGTGTAAATACCATTTTTATTGCATTCATTTATCCCAGAAACTACATATGGCGTAGAACCAGATGCAGAGATCCCGATAACAATATCATTTTTTGATAAGTTGTATGGCTTTAAGTCTTCCCAAGCTTGTGTTTTAGAGTCCTCTGCATATTCTTGGGATTTTCTAATTGCTTTGTCTCCACCAGCAATAATTCCATATATTTTGTCGTCAATTCCAAAAGTTGGTAAACACTCAGATGCATCTACAATTCCAAGTCTACCACTGGTGCCTGATCCAATGTAAAATATTCTACCATCATTAATTAATAATTCAGATGTTTTTTCAACTAACTTCAAAATTTGAGGTATCGACTCATTTACAGATCTAGCTACAGAGTAATCTTCTGAATTAATGTCTAGAAGAATTTCTTGAACTGATTTATGTTCTAAGTTTGAATATTTTGAATCTTTTTCTGTTGTTTTAATAATCTGCTATTTAAATATTATCAATAATATTATTTAGGGTTTGAGAAGGTCTCATAACAGAATTTGTAATTAGATCATCCGTTTTATAATATCCTTCAAGATTAACTTTAGCTCCCTGCTTTTCATTAATCTCGTCCATAATTATTTTTTCATTTTCAGAAAGGCTTTTAAATATTGCAGAAAATTCTTTTTTCAGTAAAATATTTTCATTTTGATTAGATAAAAATTCTGACCAAAACAATGCTAAGTAAAAATGACTTCCTCGATTGTCAATTTCACCAACTTTTCTTGATGGAGATCTTTGATTTGAAAGTAGTTTTTCGATTGCATTTGTTAGACATGATGATAGGATTTTTGAATTATCATTTTTGAGCCCAATATTTTCCAATGCAACAGATATTGCTAAAAATTCACCTAGTGAATCCCATCTTAGATGGTTTTCTTCCATTAGTTGTTGTACGTGTTTTGGCGCTGATCCACCGGCGCCTGTTTCAAATAATTTACCTCCATTCATTAAGGGGACTATTGATAACATTTTTGCGCTAGTTCCCAGTTCTAGAATCGGAAATAAATCGGTTAAATAATCTCTTAGTACATTTCCTGAAACTGAGATAACACTTTTTCCTTTTTTAATCATCTCTAAGGTGAAAACTGTAGCTTCGTACGGCGGTAATATTTGTATATCTAACAGTGAAGTGTCAATTTTATTTAATTCGTTTTTTACTACTTTGATAAGCTGCTTATCGTGTGACCTTTGTTCATCAAGCCAAAATACGGTAGGATATTTAGTTTCTTTTGCTCTGTTAAGAGCTAATTTTATCCAATCTAAAATGGCTTCATTTCTTACTATACACATTCTCCAAATATCTCCCTTAGAAACATTGTGGGTAAATAGTGTTTTACCGTCCTTGGTTTCGACACAGACTTTCCCTGTCTCTTTTATCTCAAATGTTTTATCGTGAGATCCGTATTCCTCTGCTTTTTTAGCCATTAAACCTACATTTTGAACGGTTCCCATTGTAGAGGGGTCAAATTCGCCATTTTTCTTACAATATTCAATTGTCGCTTGATATATAGAGGCATAGCTGCTGTCAGGAATTACAGCTTTTGTATCCTTTAAATCTCCTCTTTTATCCCACATTTTTCCAGAACTTTTGATCATCGCTGGCATTGATGCGTCAATAATTACGTCACTGGGAATATGAAAATTGGAAATATTATTTTCAGAATTTACCATAGCTACATCTGGCCCAGATTTAAATTCATATTCAAGTTCTTCGGCTAATCTCTCTCTTGTATTTTTGTCTAGGTTATTTATTTTTTCATATAAATTGGATAATCCACTATTTAAATCAATATTTAATTTATCTAATAATATCTTATTTTTCTTAAGGAACTTTTTAAAGAAAACCTTTAATACATGTCCAAAAATAATCGGGTCACTTACCTTCATCATCGAGGCTTTCAGGTGTAAAGAGAAAAGTAAGTCTTTGGTTTTGCAGTCAGAAATTTCATTTTCAATAAATTCTTGAAGTTTACCAATATTCATATAACTACAATCAATTATTGATTCTTTATGAATTGTGATATTTTCTTTCAGAATAGTTTTTTTATTATCTGAATCGTAATTATATATATTTAACAATTCATGTTTGTTACTAGTAAGAGATGTTTCATTATTTTTAAAATCACCTGATTGCATCGATGTAACATGGGTTTTTGATGCAGAAGTCCATACACCTAGCTTATGCGGATTTGTCTTTATGTAATTTTTTATGGCACTCGGTACTCGTCTATCTGAGTTTCCTTCTCTTAATACAGGGTTTACGGCGCTTCCTTTTATTTTGTCATAGATAGATTGTATGATTAATTGATTTTCGTTTTCGGGTTTTTCTGGGTAATTAGGAATTTTAAAACCTTTTAGTTGTAATTCGTGAATAGCTTTTTTTAACTGTGGAATTGAAGCACTTATATTAGGAAGTTTTATAATATTAGCCTTAGGATCCTTAACAAGTTTACTCAAGAACTCAAGATCGTTTTCATATTTTATTTTACTTCCAAGGTAGTCGTTGAAAGTGGCTAGAATTCTGGATGAGAGGGAGATGTCTCTGGTTTCAAATTTAACCCCTGATGATTTTGTAAAAGCCTGAATAATAGGCAATAATGAAACAGTAGCAAGAGCTGGTGCTTCATCTGTTTTTGTATATATAATCTTCGACATTAATATCTTCTGAATAGTTAGAAAATCAAATATAGAAAATGGGAATAAAATAAAAGAATAAACCGAGAATAGTTATTAAAAAAGGAAAGCCGTACTTATGTATTGCTACACGGTACGGCTTTCTGAATATCGAATATGTTTGCCTTCGTTTCCGAATTGCTTAACTCTAGGAGCTTAGCTGGTAAACATCTTCGCTATTATCGGAGTCGTATTGTTACTCATTTCCGAAGAAATTTTCCCTTTTGACTCCTAATTACTTATTATTCTGACATTGCTTACGCTTTGACAGCACGTTTCTGAGTTACTCAATTCACCCTTACTTTGTGATTCTCTTCTTGAGCTAGGCTCAATCAGACTCCTTCCAGACTAGGTCTTTGGGAGAGAGAGTCTTTTACTCTAAAATTGTGCAGGCACACATTTTAAAATTTAGTTTCTCTCTGCTTTCGAATTTTAGGTTGCCCTGAAATTCTATAAGTAATCTATTTTAAAGAACATTCTTTGAATTTGTAATCACTTTAAAGTGTTTGTTGATCCTTTTGGGATCCACTACAAACAAATCCTGACACTAATTTAGGATTAATGTTTAGTTTTCCAATAAATTTAAAATAAAAGATATTAACCTGTTGTAAACTAGAGATATTAACAATTGTTAAAAACTCTTATTTAACTTCTCTTTTCTTTAATTTTTGCCTTTTTACCGGTAAGGTTTCTGAAATAAAATATTCTGGCTCTTCTTACTTTTCCTCTTTTATTTACCTCTATTTTTTGAAGTGAGGGTGAATTGATTGGGAATATTCTTTCAACTCCGATTGAACCTGACATTTTTCTGATTGTAAAAGTCTCTGTAGATCCAGAGCCTCTTCTTTGTAGAACAACACCTTTAAAAAACTGTGTTCTCTTTTTATCACCTTCCTTAATTTCGTAATAAACAGTTATCGTATCTCCTGCACTGAAAGTAGGAAGTTCATTATTTTGTAGTAATTGATCTTCTACAAACTTAACTAGTGAGCTCATTTTAATTTTTTTATGATTTAGTTCTAGCCAACGTTAGTTTCTTTAACTAAGAGGTTGAACAGAAACGCGTGCAAATATAATTAAAAAAATAAATTACTAAGAAATTTGTAGAAAATAAATTTATAATAAATCGGGTCTTTTTTTCTTTGTCAAATTAACAGACTGTTCAGTTCTCCATTTTTCTATTTCTTTTTGATGCCCACTAAGAAGGATTTCAGGAACCGGCCAATTGTTATATTCTTTGGGTCTTGAATAGACAGGGTGAGATAGTAAATTATCCTGAAAAGAATCTGTTAACGCAGAGGTTTCATCCCCCAGTACACCTGGAATTAATCTGATTATACCGTCAGTTAATATAGCGGCGGGTAATTCTCCACCGGTTAATACATAATCACCAATAGATATTTCCATTGTGATTAAATTATCTCTAACCCTTTGATCTATCCCTTTATAATGTCCACATAAAATGATTATATTTTTGACACACGATAATTTGTTACATGTTTGTTGATTTAACTTCATTCCATCAGGACTCATGTAGATTATTTCGTCGTAATTTCTTTCCTTCTTGAGTTTAGAGATACATTTATCAATGGGTTCAATTAACATAACCATTCCTGCACCTCCACCGTATTGATAATCATCAATGGATTTATATTTATTTACGGAATAATCCCTGAGGTTATGAATGTAGATATCTACTAAATTTTTCTCAACACTTTTTTTAATTATTGAAGAATTAAAAGGTCCAGATAATAGTTCGGGTACAGCAGAAATGATATCTATTCTCATGTAAAAGATTTATCTAAAGTTAAATCTTTCTAACTTATTATCAGCAGTAAGTATTTCAATTGTTACAGGATCATAATAATTTCTTGACTTTACTATTTTGTCTACATCAGAAATTGAGTTGATCATTGTACCGTTTATTTTTTTTATAACATCACCTTCATTAATCCCATAATCTTCCCAATAACTTTTGTAATCATTGTTGAATTCAGAAATTTTCACGCCCTTATCAAAATCTTTATTTGTTAACTCGTTAGCACTCATGTTTTTTAGAATTCCAATCAAATAAAAATTGATTCTTTCATTTCTATTTAATTGAACCATAATTTTTTTAGACTCGTTAGCTCGCTTAAGATTTATACTAACAACATCGTTTGGTCTTTTTGTATTTAAATAGCCTTTTAGATCAGAAAATTTAGAAATTTTTATTCCATCAATATCTTTAATTATATCACCAATTTGAACCCCTGCTGACTTTGCACCAGATTCTTTATCAATTCCGTTTATATAAAATCCTTCTGTATCAGAAACATTTAATTCATTAGCTCTTGAGCTATTCAATGAAGTACCAGTTACACCCAGGAATCCATATTGAACAATCCCGTATTCTAATATGTCTTCAATTACTTTTTTGGCAATATTACTAGGGACAGCGAATGAATACCCTACATAAGAGCCTGTTTGAGTTTGTATAGCTGTGTTAATACCAATTAACTCACCTTTTTCATTAATCAGAGCTCCACCAGAATTTCCAGGATTAACAGCTGCGTCGGTTTGAATATATGATTGTGTTGTTCTGCCTGTAGGGTCCAAGCTCCTAGATTTTGCTGAAATTATCCCAGCCGTAACAGTAGATGTTAAATTAAATGGGTTTCCTACTGCAAGCACCCATTCTCCAATTTGAGTTGAATCGCTGTCACCAAATACTGCATATGGTAATTCTTCCAAAGATTCAATTTTAAGTAATGCTATGTCATTTTGTTCGTCACTACCTATAATTTTAGCATTATAGGATTGATTATTATTAGAAGTAATTTGGATGTTTTCAGCATTTTCTATTACATGGTGATTGGTCACAATATATCCGTCAGATGAAATTATAACTCCTGATCCTGATCCAAGTTGAGGTTTTCTTTGAACTCGACCAAATAAAAAATCTTCAATACTAAAATCAGATTCTGAGGATGACGCACTTTTCACGTGTACAACGGTATTAATAGATTTTTTAGCAATTTCTACAAAATCAGGTTTTTGTGAGTCTAAATATGAAAAGTTGGTGTTTTGAGTCTTTTTAAAATTATCTAACATCAACTCTTTACTTTTTTCATTATTGATCTTGTCAATCTTTTCTTCAATACTATAATTAATGTAAGAAAAAGTAAATAAAACAGAAGATGTTAAAACAAATAGTCCGATGGAATAAAAAAATATTTTTTTCATAGTACAATACTTATTATTAAAAATAAAAAATATCAATTTTCGTGCTAAATTTTTTAACTCATATTTAACAATTTAAGATGGACCATTTATTTATATATTTGTTCATATGAAAATTGATTTTTTTAAATATGAGGGTACAGGGAATGATTTTGTAATTATTGACAATAGGGATTTAAAATTTAAAAAAAATAATAAAGAATTGATTCAGAGCATTTGTGATCGAAAAAATGGTGTTGGTTCTGACGGACTAATTTTATTAGAAAACCACCTAACATTTAATTTCAGCATGATATATTTTAATGCTGATGGTTCCGAATCAGGCTTTTGCGGTAACGGTTCAAGATGTATAACACATTTGGCAAAGAAGTTAAATATAATAGAAAAAAATGCTGTTTTTAGTGCAATTGATGGCATACACGAATCAAGAATATTTAACGGAAAAATTAGTGTTAAAATGAATAAAGTTTTAAAAGCGGACATATACAAGTATGATGATAATTACAATACTACATTTATTAATACTGGATCACCACATTTAATCAGATTGTTTCATAATATCGATACTATAGATGTAGTAAATAAAGCAAAAGAGATAAAATTAAAATATCCCGATTACACTGAGGGTTTGAATATAAATTTTTGTGAGATTTCTGATTCTATTATCAAATTAAGGACTTATGAAAGAGGGGTAGAGGATGAAACCCTTTCTTGTGGAACAGGTGCAGTTGCCTCAGCAATTTTTTTAAAAGAATCTGGTTTAGTAAATTATGATAAAATACAAATTCAAATGAAGGGAGGTAAGCTTTCTGTTGATCTTACAGATGAAGGAGATTTTTATTCAGATATTTGGCTTTCTGGTGATGTAAATATGGTTTTTAAAGGAGTATATAATAAATTTGACTGATGATTTATTTAAGAAAACTTACCATTGATGACTTTGATTATTTGAACTCAGTTGAAAATAATAAGTCTTTTTGGAAATATTCATTTAGTAATCAATCCTATTCGCGAGAAGAATTAATTCAATTTATTTATGATTCTCAACTTCCTATTGATCAAACAAATCAGATTAGATTTGTGATATGTAAATTAGAAACAAATGAAAATTTAGGTTTTGTTGATCTATTTGAAATTGATTTGGTTAAACTAAAGGCCGGAGTTTCGATAATAATCCCAAAGCCGGAAAACAGAAGTAAGGGATACGGTAGATTGTCTCTTAGAAAAATAGTAGAGTTTGGGATAAGAGAATTAAATATCAAAAATTTATATTGTAATATTTCTGACGATAATTTATTGAGTATTAATTGTTTTAAATCTGTTGGTTTTGAAGAAATTTCTAAAAACAGCAATGAGTATGTGTCTTCTTCAAAAAATAATGATAAATCTGTAATCCAATTACAATGTACATAAGAAAAATCTTAATATTGATTGCTGGAATTGGTCTCGTTTTAATGGGGTCATTTGCTTTTTATATTTATAAAGTAATGTTTATGTCAAATACCTCATTTGAAACTGATTATGTGCATATATATATAAAATCAGAAACAACATTGAATCAATTTTTAAATCAGGTAGATCCTTATTTGCTAAATACTGATGATTTTAATGTATTGGCAAAAAGAAAAAAATATAATGTCAGACCTGGAAAATATAGAATAAATAAAGGGATGAGTAATAACGATATAATAAATTCTTTAAGGTCTAAAAACATCACTGTCAATATCACATACAACAACATAAAAGATTTAAATGATCTAGCTGGAAAAATTTCAAGCCAAATTGAAGCTGATAGTATTTCTTTTCTAAATACATTTAAAACAGGTTTTTTTAGAGAAAAAGGTTTTGATGAAAGAAATATCTTATCAATGTATGTACCGAACAGTTATAATTTTTTCTGGAACACAAGTGCAGAAAAATTTAACGAAAGAATGTTTGAAGAGTATACTAAATTTTGGCAAAAAAATAATAGGGTTGAAAAAGCAAATAAAATTGGTTTGTCAAAAATTGAAGTAATGATACTTGCATCAATAGTTTACGAAGAATCAAAACAAAATATAGATTTGCGTAAAATTGCTGGGGTTTATATTAACAGACTAAATGATAATTGGAAGTTAGGTGCCGATCCAACGGTAAAATTTGCCGCATATCAGCTTGATGAATATAAAAACACAGTTATTCGTAGGGTTTTGAATAAACATCTCAAAATAGACTCTCCCTACAATACATATAAATATCATGGACTTCCGCCAGGGATAATTTCTATGCCTTCAATTCAAGCTATAGATGCGGTTTTAAACTATGAAAAGCATAATTATTATTTTTTTGCAGCTAACCCTAGTAAACCAGGCTATCACAGTTTTGCAAAATCACTTTCAGAACATAAAAGAAATGCAAGAAAGTTTCATAAATATTTAAACAGTAAGGGGATCAAAAAATAAATAAGTCTGAGTGAAAGATAAATATTGTTGGTTCTTTGTCAATAGCAGTTTTTTTTGATTTCCAATCCTTTATTTGAAGAGTTTTTATTTTTTGGTTTTTAGAGCCGATATTTTTAGCAATGCATAAAAATGTATTATTATTTAAATTTTTTATCAACTCGTCAAAAAGAAATTGATTTCTGTAAGGGGTTTCTATAAATATTTGTGATTGGTTATTATTTTTAGAATGTATTTCAAATTTTCTAATTTTTTTTGACCTTTCATTTTTATCTACTGGAAGATATCCGTTAAAGCTGAAATTATTACCATTTAATCCAGAGCTCATCATTGCAAGTAATATGGAAGATGGGCCAACCAACGGAATTACATTGATTTCGTTTTGGTGAGCATGCAGAATTAATCCTGCACCTGGATCAGCTATATTAGGACAGCCAGCATCAGAAAGTAAACCAATGTCTTTTCCCTCAAAGCATGGTTTTAATTGTTTTGAGGTTAGTATTGAATCTTTTTCATTAAGAACTTCAAAATTATTATGAATTAATTTTTTTTCAGGGCAAATTCTTTTTAGAAAGCTGATAGATACTTTTATATTTTCTACAATAAAATGATCGATGGACTTAACGATATTTTTATTTATTTCAGGGAAGAGATTATTCTCACTGATTGAACTTGGGATAATGTAAAGATTTCCTTTGATCGTAGATTTATTTATACGGAAAGTTTTTTTCCAAGATCTTCAACAAACTTTCTAAATTGTTTATCTGTTGAGGATAGGTTGTCTACTGTTTTACATGCATGAAGAACTGTAGCGTGATCTCTTTTACCGATTTGAGATCCTATACTAGCTAATGATGCTTTGGTGTATTTTTTTGCAAAGAACATTGCTAGTTGTCTAGCCTGCACAATGTGTCTTTTTCTTGTTTTAGATTGTAGGGTAGGGATGTCCATTTGGAAATAATCTGAAACAATCTTTTGAATATAATCTATTGAAACTTCGCGTTTGGTATTCTTGACAAATTTTTCAATAATTTCTTTAGCCAAAGAAATATTAATTTCTTTTCTGTTAAATGATGCTTGGGCAATAAGTGAAATTATTGCTCCTTCTAATTCACGAACATTACTTTTAATGTTTTTGGCAACATAATGAACAACATCTTCATTCATTTCAATTCCGTCACGGTATAGTTTATTTTTCAGAATAGATACACGTGTTTCAAAATCAGGTTTTTGAAGTTCAGCAGAAAGACCCCATTTAAATCTAGATAACAATCTAAGTTCAATATCCTGCATGTCAACAGGAGGCTTATCGCTTGTTAGAACAACCTGCTTACCATTTTGATGCAGGTGGTTAAATATGTGGAAAAATACATCCTGAGTTCCAGGTTTCCCAGAAAAAAACTGAATATCATCAATGATTAAGACATCAATAATCTGGTAGAAATATATAAAATCATTTCTGTTATTCTTTTTTACAGCTTCTATGTATTGCTGAGTAAATTTTTCAGCTGTTGTGTAAAGGACTGTTTTTTCAGGATATCTTTTTTTGATATCAATTCCTATAGCATTAGCTAAATGAGTCTTTCCTAATCCAACACCTCCAAAAATTAAGAATGGATTAAAGGAGGTTCCTCCTGGCTTGTTAGCTACAGCGATACCTGCATTTCTAGCAAGTCTATTAGAGTCACCTTCTAGAAAATTTTCAAAAGTATAATTTGGATTTAGCTGAGATTCAACTTTAACGTTTTTAATTCCTGGAATAATAAATGGATTTTTTAATTCCGGAACAGATCTATTAATCGGAGTGGTAGCATTTTGAGTTGTTATTGCTGAACTATTTGAGCTAGGAATTTTTTCCGTAAAGGCTTGAGAATTTCCAAAAGTGTTTTCCATTTTAATAATGTAAACCAGCTTAGCATCATCTCCCAAAGTTTTTTGCAATGCAACTTTTAAGATCTTAACATAGTGTTCCTCTAACCATTCATAGAAAAACTTACTAGGGACTTCCACACTTAAAACTTTACCTGCTAATTTTACTGCTTTTATTGGCTCAAACCAAGTCTTAAAAGCTTGTGGTTGAATATTGTCTTTTATAAACTTAAGACAGTCAGACCACACAGAATTAGCATTTATATTCATTTATTAAATAATTAAATTGTCAGAATTTAAGTCCACTTTTGATTTAACATGGATTCATGTGTCTACCAAAACTTGAGTAACAAATATGTAAACAAATTTTTTAAAAAAAAAATTAAAAAGGGTTGTTTTTTAAATTTTTTTTTTCCAAGTTTTGATCATTGAAAAATAATCAGTTATTTACCCTTTTTATTGTGAATTATGAAAAATTTCTCCATCAAAATTAAAGTTCGATATTGTGAAACTGACCAAATGGGTTTAGTTCATCATGGAAGTTATGTGAATTATTTTGAAGAGGCACGAATTTCATGGATTTCTAATTTAGGTTTTTCATATAGTGAAATGGAAAAGTCTGGAATTATCCTTCCGGTTTCTAGACTTAATGTAAGTTATTTAAAACCAGCTTATTTTGATGATGAATTAATTGTTAATGTTGAGCTTGCTGAATTACCAACTTCAAGATTAATTTTTAATTACACAATAAAAAACAAAGATGAAGTTGTTGTAACAGGTAATACAGTTTTAGCATTCTTAAATAAAGAAACTAAGAAGCCTGTTAGGTGTCCAGATTATATGTTGGAAAAAGTAACTCCTTTGTTTTTGTAATATACAAGTTCATTATTACCAATTGTTATATTTTTAATAGCCTTATATTTTATTATAGGACTTTTAATTCCATCAACTAATTTTTCTTGAGTTTTAAAAATCCTCATCTCATCCCATGTGTTACTGTCTAAAAAATTTGATAATGTTTTTGTTCCACCTTCAATGATGATTGAAACAATTTTATCATCATAAAATTTATCACAAATTTGTCTTGTAACATTCTTTTCAAAATCAATTTCTTCGCTATTAAGTATAGTAACCTTTGAGTCTTGATTAAAAATTTGGTAATCTTTTTCAAAGCCTTTTTTTGACAATATATATATGTCACAATTTTTTCCTTCCCAATCTCTAGTTGTTAATCTGGGATTATCTTCACGAATTGTTTTAGCTCCTACTAAAATAGCCTGCTCTTCACTTCTCCATTTGTGAACTAATTGTCTAGATTTTGTATTAGAAATCCAATATGGCTCATCAATATTTTTTTGTTTTGGAGCAATGAATCCGTCAGCGGTTTCAGCCCACTTGAGAATTATGTATGGTCTTTTGTTTAAAATATAGCACAGGAATCTTTTATGATGTTCAATACACTCATTTTTTAAAATTCCTGAAATTACTTCAATTCCATTTTCTTTTAGTTTTTTAATTCCTTGTCCACAAACTAGTGGGTTAGGATCCTTAATTCCAATTACCACTTTTTTAATACCATTAGAAATAATTTTATCTACACATGGAGGCGTCTTACCATGGTGACAACAAGGCTCTAATGTTACATAGATTGTTGAATCTTTTATTAGTGATTTATTTTTTACTGAGTTAATTGCATTAACTTCTGCATGGTTTCCTCCGGCTATGGAAGTGAAACCTTCACCGATTATTTTATCATCAACTACTAGGCAACACCCAACGCTTGGATTTGGATATGTATTTCCTATCCCTAATTTACCAAGCTCAATACATCTACTAATATATTTTTCGTGTATATTCACAATACAAAAATACTATAAAATGCTTCAATATAATGGATATAATATTAGGGTTATTGAGAAGAAAGATAACGAGCAAGTTTGTAACGTTATTAAGGGAGTGTTTTATGAGTTAGGATTACCGTTAGTAGGAACAGCATATGCCGACAAAGACACACTAAGTATGTATGAGGCGTACCAAGATTCTAAATCAATATATTATGTAGTTGAAAAGGAGGGAGGTATTTTTGGAGGCTGTGGAATTAAGCAGCTTAGTGGTACTCATGAGAATGTTTGTGAGTTGCAAAAATTTTATTTTCATAAATCTTTAAGGGGAAAGGGGCTAGGTAAATATCTTTTGAAATTATGTCTAGATTTTGCTGTCAAGGTTAAGTATGATCTATGCTATCTCGAATCAACTTCAGCATTAAAAACATCACACCATTTATATAAAATTTTTGGTTTTGAAAATTTAGAAGAGCCAATGGGTAATACCAGTCACCACAATTGTGATGTACATATGACAAAGAAACTATAATGACATTACAAGATTTTAAATTAAAAATGATTTCAGAGCTTTCATCGATTTATGAAATGGATGAGTTGAATTCTATATTTAATATCCTTTCAGAAGAATATTTAAAAATCCCAAGATCAAAAATTCTGTTAGCAGATGAGATTGATTTGAGCGAATCAAATCAGACCCTTTTTCAAAGTGCATTAGAAAGATTAAAAACTCATGAACCCGTACAGTATGTTATAGAAAAGACGAGCTTCATGGATATGGAATTTAAGGTTAACAGTTCAGTTTTGATTCCTAGGCCTGAAACTGAAGAGTTGGTTAGATTAATGCTAGATGAAGATTTAGACGGAAAAGAAATTTTAGACATTGGAACTGGTAGTGGTTGTATTGCAATAAGTCTTGCTAAAAATTTTCCAAACGCAAAAGTAACAGCTTTAGATATTTCATTTGATGCACTTAATGTTGCAAAGGAAAATGCAAAGCTAAATAATGTGAATATTGAATTTATTCATACAGATATTTTTGAATATAACTCAAAAAAAAAGTATGATGTGATTGTTTCAAACCCACCTTATGTATTAGAATCTGAAAAATCACAAATGAAGCAAAATGTATTAGATTTTGAACCTGGGTTAGCTCTGTTTGTGAAGGATATTGAACCTTTAAAATATTACACTGAAATTTTTAATTTTTCACAAAATAATCTGAGGGATAAAGGCTTTTTATTTTTTGAAATAAATAATAAGGTTGAAAAACCTCTCTCTGATGGTTTGATTTTAAATAATTTTAATTTTAAAATTTATAGAGACCACAATGGATTTAAAAGATGTGTTTTTGCAAGAAAATGAATCTACTCTCCCCAAATCTTATTAATCCTATCTTCAATTTTCTTAGAATAAATCTCAAGAAGTTTGTTAATCTTCAGTCTTGCTGTTGCTTCGTTTGACATTTATAATTTTAGATTAGTCTCTTTTTTAAATGATCCGTGAATTTCTTCAAAACTTTTAAAATTTACAATATTTGATTTATTTATTCCGCTTCCTGGCATTATTTTAATTCTATTTTTAGAAATATTTTTAAATTCCTTCAATAATTCTAATCCTTCAATTGCATTATCTTTTTGACCCGAAGTTAAAACTCTATCAACACCTAACTGGATTAGTTTTTCTAATTCCTTAATCGGATCAGTTACAACATCAAATGCTCTGTGAAAAGTAAACTCTAGTGGTTTTGATAATTCTACAAGCTCTTTAGTTCTTTCAATATCAATGGTTTTATCGTCATTTAAAATACCTGAAACAATGCCTTTGCAGCCCATTTCTTTAAATTTAATAATATCAGCTTTCATTAGCTCAAATTCCTTTTTATAATAATTGAAATCCCCCTCTCTTGGTCTAATTAATACAAATACAGGAATATTTAATTTGTCTATTGTCTTTTTAGCGGATTCGTGGTCGGGGGTAATGCCATCTAGATGTAAATCTCTACAAAACTCAATTCGATCTGCCCCAGCTTTTTCAGCTTTTATTGCATACTCATATGATTCCGCACAAACTTCAATTATCATTCTTCTAATCTTTCTAAGTGTTTCGAGTAGTTAATCTCCATTTTATCAAGCAGGGGATAGAAGTCTTTTACTTTTTTTTCAAAGTTTTCAAAAGTGGGTTTGTTTTTCGTCCAAACCACTTCAGATAATGCTAATATTCTTGGAAAAACCATATACTCAACTTGTTTGCTTGTTTTCATATATTCTGTCCAAACATTTCCCTGAGCTCCAATGATATATTTGTGAAGAGAATCGTCTAATTCATCTGGAATGGGTTCGTAATTATATATTTCTTCAATCGGGGTATATCCACCAATTGCAAGAGGTTCATTACTGGTATTTTTAGCTTGATAATGATCAAAATAACAAGTTGCATTTGGGGTCATAATCACTTCTTGGTTCATTTTTGCAGCTTCAATGCCTCCTGTAACTCCTCTCCAGGACATCACCGTCGCATTTGGAGCCAACCCACCTTCTAATATTTCATCCCATCCAATGATTTGCTTTCCTTTTCCATTAATATACTTTTCCATTCTAGTGATAAAATAACTCTGAAGCTCATGCTCATCTTTTAGTTTTTCACGGTTGATTACATTTTGACAATTTCCACATGCTTTCCAATTTGTTTTAGGTGCTTCATCACCACCTATGTGTATGTACTTCCCTGGAAATAGTTCAATGACTTCATCAATAATGTCTTCTAAAAAATCAAAAGTTTCGTTTTTACTGCAATAAATTTCCTTAAATACACCCCAAAGAGGAGCAACTCCAACTTGCTCACCAGTACATCCAAATTCAGGATAGGAGGATACTGCAGCTTGTGAATGACCTGGCATTTCAATTTCTGGAATAACATTAATTCCTCTTTTCTCGGCATATCTTACAACTTCATTAATTTCTTTTTTAGTGTAAAAACCTCCATACCTAGTTTTTTCAAACTGCCATGGTTTATCAGTGTAATGACCAACTAATGTAGAATCCCTGAATGAACCGACATTATTAAGCTCTGGATATTTTTCAATTTCAATCCTCCATCCTTGATCCTCGGTTAAATGCCAATGAAAATTATTGAATTTTAACATAGCTAAACCATCTATATATTTCTTTATAAATTCTACCGGATACATATGTCTTCCAACGTCCAGGTGCATACCTCGATATTTAAATCGGGGAGAGTCTTTAATTATTTGATTTTGAAGTTTTATAACCCCATTTTTTAGATTAAGATTCATCAATTGATTAAGAGACTGAAAACCAAAGATTGCTCCAGCTTCAGTCGAGGCTTCTACAGTTATCTGATCAGAACTTATGCTCAGAATATATTCTTCGATTCCTAACTTTTTATTTAAAGAAAATTTAATCACATTTTTTGTTTTATTGTCAGCTCCTAACTCAAGTTTTTTAATTGCATCTTTAAATAGGGTTGCAGCCGAATTAAATTTATAGTCAGTGATAATTTCTGGATTATTTTTTATGTGTAAATAACCATTATTAATTCTTTGTTCTATAGGTGTTGGAATTATATTGTTATTTTGAGAAAAAAGTGTATTTATATGGGAAAAAAATATAAAAAAAACAGTGATTTTAAGTGTATTCATGAGCATCAATTTACTATCTTAGAGTAGTTTTTTTAGTACGATGTAACTAGATAAATGTAATGAATATATCAGAAAAAATTTTTAGTCTTAGAAAAAAACTTCACGACCATAATTATAGATATTATGTTTTAGATGATCCTTTTATTTCAGATTATGATTTTGATATGATGTTAAAAGAATTAGAACAATTAGAAAGAGAAAACCCTGAATTTTTTGATGTTAACTCACCAAGTCAGCGCGTGGGTGGTGAGGTAACAAAGTCATTTGACACTTCTGTGCATAGCACCCCTATGTATTCGCTTAATAACTCATACTCGTTAGAGGATCTAATGGAGTGGGAGAATAGAATAAAAAAAATAGTTGATGCCCCAATAGAATATACTTGTGAGTTGAAATTTGACGGAGTTTCGATTAATTTGACATATAAAGATGGGGAGCTAGTAAAAGCTGTAACCAGAGGAGATGGAATCAAAGGAGATGATGTTACTAGGAACGTAAAAACCATTCCCACAGTCCCCTTAAAACTAAGAGGGGATATTACAGGTGAATTTGAAGCTAGGGGAGAGATTGTGATGCCAATAAAGGGGTTTAATAATCTTAATAATTTTAGAATTGAAAACGGGGAAGAACCATTCAAAAACCCTAGAAATACAGCATCGGGTAGTTTAAAACTTCAAGACAGTAAAGAGGTATCAAAAAGACCATTAGAATGTCTTATATACTCTGTTGAAGATCCTAAAATGTTCGATAATCATATACAGTTTTTAAAAAATGCAAAATCGTATGGATTTAATGTTTATAAGAAATATATATTTAGTACCTCACTAGATGAAATATTTGAATTTATACAGAATTGGGAAAAAAATAGGTCTGAATTACCATTTGAAATTGACGGTGTAGTTTTAAAAGTAAATGATTTTTATCACAGAGAAATTCTAGGCTTCACTTCAAAATTTCCAAGATGGGCAATGGCGTATAAATTTAAACCTGAGAATACTGGCACTAGATTAAATAGTATTTCTTTTCAGGTCGGAAGAACAGGTTCAATAACTCCTGTGGCCAATTTAGAGCCTGTAAATTTAGCCGGTACAATTGTTAAAAGGGCTTCTTTACACAATGCAGATTTTATTGAAACAATGGATATTAGAATTGGAGATTATGTTTTTGTAGAAAAGGGTGGTGATATCATACCAAAAATTACCAGTATTGATAAGCTAAAAAGAACCATAGATTCCAAAACTTTTGAATTCCCTGATTATTGCCCAGAGTGTGGTTCTAGATTGCATAGGATTGAAGGAGAAGCAAATCATTATTGTCTAAATTATAACAGTTGTAAGCCGCAAATTATAGGTAGAATACAGCATTTTATCTCGCGGAAAGCTTTAGATATTGAAGGATTGGGGCAAGAGACGGTTGCTTTATTGGTTAATGCTAGGCTTATTAATAATTACTCTGATTTATATGAATTAAAATTTGATCAGGTAGTTGGGTTAGAAAGAATGGCTGATAAAAGTGCAAATAATTTAATTAAAGGGATTCTAGATTCTAAAATTATTCCTTTTGAAAGAGTGTTGTTTGGATTAGGGATTAGATATGTAGGCGAAACAGTGGCAAAAAAACTGGCAAAGCATTTTGAAAATATTGATAATATTTTAAGTTCTGATTTTGATGAACTGATATCAGTTGACGAAATAGGGGAGAAAATAGCAAATAGCATAATCGAATTTTCTCAAAATGAAGAAAATATTGAAATTATTAATTCGCTAAAAAATCATCACATTCAATTTGAGATTGATGAATTAAATAAAAATATATCCTCTTTATTAACTGGTCAATCCTTTGTTGTTTCAGGTGTATTTACGAATTTTTCCAGAGATGAAATAAAGAAACTTATTGAGACAAATGGAGGTAAAATATCTTCTTCTATTTCGTCAAAGACAACGTACTTAGTTGCAGGATCTAATATGGGGCCAAGTAAAAAAGAAAAGGCAGAAAAACTTAATATTAAAATAATTTCTGAAACAGAATTAAGTAATTTAATATCTGGACAGAATTTATTATTTTAGTCTATATAAATTAAACTTAAAATGGAACAAAAAAATATAATAAAAGTAAGAGTACATGATGGAATAGTGGGTTTGTTATATCTAGGATCAATCGCTTTAGCTAATCAATTTGGTTTGGATTGGATTTGGGTTGCAGTGGCAGTAGCCGTTTTGCAAATATTAAGCCCGTTAACAAAATTTTGTCCGGTCTACACAATTCTTAATAAGTTGATGCCTGACACAGACCCGATACAAAACGGAAGATAAAAATTACACTTTTAGTACAGATGAGTTAAAATATTTTTGATTGTTCTGATCAAAATAAAAATCAATTTGACCAAGAAATAGACCAAAACATCCTACTTGGTTGACTAAAACGTCTTTGCTTATTTGGTTTTTTAAAATGATAGGTTCATCCATAAAAGTATGTGTATGTCCTCCGATGATAAGGTCAATATCTTTGGTTTTTTTAGCCAAATTATAATCACAAACCCTATTTGGTAAATTATCATATTTATATCCTAAATGTGATAAACATATGATTAAATCACATTTTTCTTCATTTTTTAATTTTTTAGCTACATCCTGCGCAATATCAATGGGGTCTAGGTATTTGGTTTCTCTGTATAATTCTTTTGTTACCAATCCTTCTAATTCGATTCCAAGACCAAAAACACCGATTTTAATACCTGACTTGGTATAAATTTTATAATCACTTGTTTTACCGTCTAAAACAGTGTTTTTAAAATCATAATTGGATATTAAAAAATCAAATGATGCATTAGGCATTTGTTCATTTAATCCTGTGATTCCATTATCAAAATCGTGATTTCCAATAGTTACTGCATCATATTCGAGTAAACTCATTAGTTTAAATTCCAGTTCTCCATTATAAAAATTGAAATATGGAGTCCCTTGAAAAATGTCACCTGCATCTAATAAAAGTGTATTTGGATTTTTAGATCTTATTGAATTTAATATTGTTGATCTTCTTTCAAACCCACCTCGATTCGGAAACTCAGAGTGGTCTTTTGAAAAAGGCTCAATATGACTATGAACATCATTTGTATGAAGAATTGTGATTTTTTTAAAATTTTCTGAATCACAACTATAATTGTTTAGGGCAGATCCTAAGGCTAAGGAGCTGTACACAGAATTTTTTAAAAATTTTCTTCTTAGCATTTAATTAATTATAAATCTGTTATCTGTTTTAAGTTTTAGTGTGTCAGTTTTGATAAAATAATCTATGAGAACATCCCTCATTTTATAATCCAAATAGGTTGTTTCTGCTGATTCTGCTAAAAAATACATTTTATCTCCACCATCAAGTAGATAATCCGTAGTGGCAACAAAATAATATTTATTTTCATCAATGGGATTATTTCTAAGCAAAACAGATTCTATTTCGTATTCCTTACTTAAGACTATTTCTAATCCCCTTATTGGGTGAGGAAGTTTTACTTTAGCTAGATAGTCTATCATTTTGTTTATTGACTTTCCTTTCAATTTTACAACTACGATGCTGTTTTCAAAAGGCATTAGTTCAAAAGCAGTTTTTTCACTGACCGGACCTTCTGAAATAATTGATCTTATACCGCCATTATTTAAGATAACAACATCAAGAGAATTCCCCGTTTTATCATTAAATATTGGATTTATCAACTCAAAAGTAGCATCTGCAAACATATTACCTAATGAGCTGTTTAAAACACCATCATTTTTCTTGTAGGTTTCCATAGAATAGGAAATGGGTTTATTCATCAACCCTTCTTGAAGTTTGTTTTTGTAAGGGGTGTAAAAATTTAAAATACTAGAATCAATTTTAATTTCATCGTTAATTGCTATGTTATTTCCGTTAAAGGTTTTAATGTTTTTCTCAACACAACCTTGAAAAAAAAGGAATAATAAAAGTATATACAGCGAAAATATTCTCATATTGAAAAAACATAGTTAAATTAGTTATTTTTGTTTTAATTAAGCCTTAATATGTTTATAAAATTCTTTAAAAATAGATCCAACAGAAAATTTATAAAAAGAGCTATTGAATCTAGAGAACAATTGATTCAAAACAAAAAAATTGAAACTGTCGGGGTGATTTTAAGCATGAATGAGTTTAAGGATCACGATAAGTTGATAAATATTCTGAAGGGATATGGAATAAATGAAAACAAAATTAAATTTATAACTTTTTTATCTGAAGTTGACACAAAGTCTAATCATTGGGACTCTTATTTTGAGTCCAAGGATTTTGGATGGAATGGAGTTGTGAATAATATAGATTTACAAGATTTTGTTGATTCAAAATTTGATGCTTTGATTAGTTATTATAAAAAAGATAATTTACAACTCAATTATGCTACTGCTTGCTCTAAGGCAACTTTTAAAATTGGTCTTTCTAATTATGATCAAAATTTGAATGATTTTATAATCGATTTAAACCCTAATTTCATAGATATATTTGGTAAGGAATTAGAGAAATATTTAAAAGGACTAAATAAGATTGATTAACTATGTTTTTTTATCCATAATAAATTCATAATTTTGATCACTTTAAAAAATGAAAAACATTGTATACATATTAATCTTTTGTTTGTGTATCTCTGCCTGTGGAGAGTATCAAAAGGCGCTTAACTCTGATGAAATTTCAGTAAAGTTTAATTTAGGAACAGAATTATTCGGAAATAAAAAGTATTTAAAAGCATCTAGATTATTTGCACAAATATTACCTCAGTATCGAGGTAAGCCTCAGGCTCAAAAACTTTCCTACATGCAGGCAATGTGTTTTTACAATACGAAGGATTACAATAGCTCTTCCTATCAAATGGAAAGATTTGTAAATTCTTATCCAGATAGTGAAAAAGTTGAGGAAGTTGCATTCCTTTCTGCTAAAAGTTATTATTTAATGGCTCCTGATTTTTCAAAAGACCCTGAAAATATCAAGATAGCAATTGATAAATTACAAGACTTTATAAACCTTTATCCAGAATCACAGCTAATAAAAGAAGCTAATGAGTTAATTTTTGAATTAGATTATAGGCTAGAGTTTAAAGAATTTAACATAGCCTTGCAATACAATGTTTTAACAGATTATCAGGCATCAATAAAATCATTTGATAATTTTTTGGTTGATTTTCCAGGATCTGACCTTAGGGAAAAGGCACTTTACCACAGATTTGATTCTGCATATAAATTAGCTATAAACAGTGTCGTGTGGAAACAACAAGAAAGAATTAGTAATGTTGTTAGTTATTACAATTCTTTTAAAAATAATTATAAAGAATCCGAATTTTTGACAGAAATGGAAATCAAAATGGAGGAATTAGTTAAACTAAATAATATTTAATCTATAGAAAATGGATATTAAAAATTCAAAAGCTGCTCAAACTACAAAGACCTACAATCGTGATCAAATTGAAAACGAAACCGATAATATTTATCAGGCTATTTCAATCATTTCAAAAAGGGCTGAGCAGATCAAAGGAGATGTAAAAAAAGAACTAATTGAAAAGTTAGATGAATTTGCAACTTATAATGACAGTTTAGAGGAAATTTTTGAAAATAAAGAACAAATTGAAGTTTCTAAATTTTACGAAAGATTACCAAAACCACACGCTGTGGCAATTCAGGAATGGTTAGAAGATAAAGTTTATCATAGAGATAGTAAAGAGGAAATCGAAGAATAAAAAATGTCAGTCTTAAGCGGTAAAAATATCCTTCTCGGAATTTCAGGTGGTATTGCTGCTTACAAAACTCCAAATATAGTTAGAGCCTTAATTAAAGAAGGTGCAGATGTAAAGGTTGTGATGACCGATGCAGCAAAAGATTTTGTAACCCCGCTATCTCTGTCAACGGTTTCAAATAATCCCGTTTATTCAACTTTTAAGTCAGATGAAAAGGATGGAACATGGAATAATCATGTAGAACTTGGTTTATGGTGTGATTTTATGATCATTTGCCCAGCAACTGCAAATACACTTTTTAAGATGGCTAATGGCAATTGCGATAACCTTTTAATTGCTGTTTATCTATCATGTAAATCAAAGGTTTTCTTTGCTCCGGCAATGGATTTAGACATGTACAAACACAAGTCTACTAAAAAAATCAATTGCTCAATTACAATCTTTTAATAATATTTTAATTCCTCCCGCGGTTGGTGAATTAGCTAGCGGATTGATTGGTGAAGGAAGATTGCCAGAACCCGATGAAATCACTGATTTTTTGATTGATCACTATTCTTCAACATTACCGTTAAATAATAAAAATGTTCTAATTACTGCAGGGCCTACAATTGAAGAAATTGATCCAGTAAGATTTATTTCAAATCATTCAACTGGAAAAATGGGCTTTGCACTTGCCCAAGAGGCAATCAATTTGGGAGCAAATGTCACTTTAATAAGCGGTCCGAGTAATCTTGACATAAAGTCTAATAAATTAAGTATTATTAATGTAAAGACTAGTGATGAAATGTTTGTGAAAACGATGAGTTTTTATGACACATCAGATATTGTGATTATGTCTGCAGCTGTTAGTGACTATAAGCCTGCTGAGTTTTCGGAAAAAAAATTAAAAAAGAACAATAAAGAACTAAATGTAAAGTTTAAAAAGACAAAGGATATTCTTTTTGAACTGGGAAAAATTAAGTCAAAGCAGTTTTTAGTTGGTTTTGCATTGGAAAATGAAAATGAGACCGAAAATGCTAAAATTAAGATGAAAAAGAAAAATTTAGATTTAATTGTGCTAAATTCATTAAACGATAAAGGGGCGGGTTTTGGATACGACACAAATAAAGTTAAGATAATTGATTCTCTTAATAAGACACATAGTTATAAACTAAAGCAAAAGACAGAGGTTGCTGAGGATATTTTTAAACACATAATTCAAACAATTTGAAACATTTTTATTTAATCTTTTTATTAAGTTTTACTCAAATATGTGCGCAAGAATTAAATTGCAGCGTAGTAGTTGATGCCAGACAAACAGGAGATGAAAATCTACAGATTTTTAAAACGCTCGAATCGCAATTGACTGAATTTATTAATAACAATAGCTGGACAGGAAGACTGGTTAGACCGAATGAAAAAATCGATTGTTCAATGTTTATAAATATTAACTCATATGATAATGATATTTTTCAGGGAACTATTCAAATACAATCCTCCAGGCCCATATATAATTCATCTTACAACTCTTTAGTCTATAATTTTAACGATAGAAATTTTTCTTTTAGGTATCAAGAATTTCAAAATCTTTCATTTAATGAAAATCAATTTGAAAATAATTTAGTTTCTGTAATTGCCTTTCATATAAATATGATTCTTGGTATTGATTCAGATACATTTGAACTTAACTCTGGGACACCCTACTTTAATATGGCTCAGAAAATATTAGATTTTTCCCAGCAAAAGGGTTTCAGAGGTTGGGGCCCAAGTGATGGATTACAATCAAGATATTATTTAATTGATAATATTTTATCACCAACATATAAGGAGTATAGAAAATCAATGTATGATTATCATATCAAAGGATTGGATATTATGGCTACGCAACCTAAAGCTAGTAAAGAATCCATCGTTAAATCTATTATGCTCCTCGGTCAGATGGACAAGAGAAGGCCTAATTCTTACATTATGAGGGTGTTTTTTGACACAAAAGCAGATGAAATATTAGATATTTTTAGTGCTGGTCCTAAAGTCCCTGTAACAAATTTAGTTTCGACACTTAGTAAAATTGCATCAAATCACTCAGACAAGTGGAGAAATATTAGTTTTTAAATAACTGCTTTTAATAATAATTAAGATTTAAAATGTTAAAATCTCTTACCATTAAGAATTACCTATTGATCGATGAGCTTTCGGTTTCTTTTAATAATGGATTTACCGTCATAACTGGAGAAACAGGTGCTGGAAAATCAGTATTAGTGGGGGGGATTTCATTAATTTTAGGTAAAAGAGCTGACCTGTCTGTTAACAGAGACAAGTCACAAAAATGTATTATCGAGGGCGTTTTTGATATTGGTTCTTATAACTTAAAATCTCTGTTTGATGATCAAGAGTTAGATTATGACACGGAAACGATTTTGAGAAGAGAAATATCGTCATCTGGAAAATCAAGAGCATTTATTAACGACAGCCCTGTAAATTTAGGTCAATTATCAGCAATTGGTTCTAAGATTATTGATATTCATTCTCAATATCAAAATTTAGAAATATTAGAAGACGACTTTCAATTTAATATTTTAGACAGCATTTCTAATAACAATGATAATGTGTTGGAATATGAAAATTTGCTTCATTCTTACAAAACAAAAAAAGAAGATTTAAATTTCCATATTAACGAAAGAAAAAATTTAATTCAATCTATTGATTATAACCGATTTATTTTAGATGAAATTGACAATTCTAAGGTGTTAAATGAGAATTTGGAAGATCTAGAAAATACACAGAGTTCTCTTTCAAATTTTGAAGAGATTTCAAGTGAGCTAAATTTCAGTAGTCAGTTAATAAATAATGAGGATTTAGGTATTGTATCTAATCTGTTGAAACTTAAAAATTCTATTTCAAAAATTTCTGAAAATTCAAAAAAATATAAATTAATTTCAGAAAGAATAAATTCCTTAAAAATTGAAATGGATGATATAGCTTTTGAGATAGATTCTATTTTAAATTCCTTGGAGCAAAATCCAGAGAAATTAAATAATGTAATTGCTAAAATTGATTCAATAAATAACTTGTTTAGAAAACATTCGATTTCGAGTATAAGAGATCTGGTCGAGTTTAGAGACAAATTAGCCTTAAAGGTAGAATCAACGGAAAATATAGATCAAAAAATATCTAATCTTGAAAAGGAATGTCTATCTCTGAAAGATCAGATAAAACAAATTGGACAAAAAATACATGAGGGTAGACTTTCTGTTATTCCTGATTTTATTAGTCGTATTGAACACGTTTTGAACGACTTGGGGATGAAAAATTCTAAATTTAAAATAGATTTAATTTTATCTGATAAATTTTATAAAAAGGGAATGGATGAAATACAGTTTTTATTTAAAGCTAATAAGGGGTATGACTTTAAAAAAATAAAAGAGGCTGCATCTGGGGGAGAAATGTCAAGAATTATGCTCGCTATTAAATCCATAATGGCAAATTACAACCAGTTACCGTCTATCATCTTTGATGAAATTGACACAGGTGTTTCAGGAGAAATTTCCAAAAAAATGGGAAAAATCATGAAAAATCTTGGCTCTAAACTCCAAACCTTTTCAATTACTCATTTACCGCAGATTGCTGCCATGGGTGAATCTCATTTTAAAATCTATAAATCCGATGAGGAAGGATTTACTAAAACAATGATGTTAAGATTAAATGAAAATGATAGAATTGTTGAGATAGCAAAAATGTTAGAAGGTAATAATGCTTCAGAATCCGCATTTATACACGCAAAACAGTTACTTAATTAATCTTATATTTACTAAATCAAAAATATTTATATGTCACACGGTCTATTAAAAGGAAAGAAAGGAATCATTTTTGGAGCACTAGATCCAAATTCAATTGCATGGATTACCGCAGAAAGAGTATTTGAAGAAGGAGGGACGTTTGTTTTAACTAATGCCCCAGTTGCAATGAGAATGGGGCAAATCAATGAATTAGCAGAAAAAACAAATTCTAAAGTGATTGCTGCTGATGCCACTTCAATTGAAGATTTAGAAAATTTAATAAACAATTCCATGGAAATTTTAGGTGGGAAGTTGGATTTTGTTTTGCATTCTATTGGAATGTCGATTAATGTCAGAAAAGGTAAAGCATATACAGATCAGAATTATGATTGGACGCATAAAGGATTGGATGTTTCTGCAATGTCTTTCCATAGAGTGATGCAGACCCTTTATAAGAACGATGCTATGAACGAATGGGGTAGTATTGTTGCCCTATCATACATGGCTGCACAGCGTGTTTTTCCTGATTACAATGACATGGCTGATAACAAGGCTTATCTAGAAAGTGTCGCAAGAAGTTTTGGTTACTTTTTCGGAAAAGATAAAAAAGTCAGAGTTAACACTATCTCTCAGTCACCTACACCAACTACTGCAGGTCAGGGCGTTAAAGGATTTGATGGTTTTATTAAATACGCTGAGAAAATGTCTCCGCTTGGTAATGCAACAGCTATGGACTGTGCTAATTACACTATTACCCTTTTTAGTGATTTAACAAAAAGAGTAACTCTGCAAAATTTGTACAATGATGGTGGTTTCAGTAATATGGGTGTAAGTGATGGAATAATGGATATAATTGAAAATTCTTAACTAATTTTTATCATATTCTTAAATAATCCGTTAACTATTTAATTTTTTTCTAGTTGTAATTGCTTGTTTTTTAATAAATTAGAGTTTACTATTTTAATTTAAAATTAATTAATCAATACAATATGAAAAAAAATTACATTTATTATACATTATTTTTTCTATTTTCTTTATCTGTTAACTCTCAGGTTGTATTAGGTGATGGAGATATATTAAACTCCGCTTTGCCAATTGAAGCATTTTATGGGTATAGCTATTCTCAGTCTATATATAATTCAAATCAAATAAACGCTTCAGGATCAATTACTGGAGTTTCATATACAGCAACCGAAAGCACCACATTAGCAACAAGTGGTCAGTGGGTTGTTTATGTGGGTTTAACTGAGAAAGAAAATTTTGAAAGTACAACAGACTGGATTCCGATTTCAGAATTAACGCAGGTTTATGCAGCTACAGCTGAAGCTCCTACTACAATTTCTGAAGAAGGAGTGGTTACTATAACATTTGATACACCTTTTGAATACGATGGGACTTCAAATTTAGTTGTTGCTGTTGAAGAAAATCAAGATGGATATGATTCCTCAGTTGACGATTTTTATTCCTCTGAGGCTAATCAAATTGCTTCAATTTATTATTACAGTGACAGTGTAAATCCTGATCCAACAGATCCTCCAACAGGTAATATTACACAAAACTATCCCAATATTGTTTTAGAGGGAATTACTCAGGATTGTCCTAATCCAACTGGATTCACAACAGATGGATTTACTGCAACATCAGCAACTATTTCATGGGATGGTGGAAGTTCTGAGGCATTTGAATATGTTTATTCTGACACGGAACCAGAAGGTGCAGGTGAATCAATTTCAAGCTCTACAGTTACTGTTGATAATCTTGATAGTGAATCAACAGAGCATACAGTCTGGGTAAGAAGTGTTTGTGGTGATACTGCTAGTGCTTGGATTTCATACACTTTTTCAAATCTTTGCGCAATGCCAGTTTTAAACTCATGGACAATGACTCAGGACGGAGCGGTTTTCAACGGATTAGATATTGAAGGTGCTGTTGGATATCAAATTGAATACAGTACTGAAATGTTTGTTCCGGGTGACGGAACAGCAACTGTTTACGAGTTTTATGAATATCCAAACCAAATTAGTGGACTTGAAGGAAGCACAACTTATTATTTTTCTCTAAGAACAGTTTGTGGGGACGGATTTTATTCTGATTGGTCTGATGGTGGTAATGATGGTCCTGACGAATGGACAACTCAGGGATTAACCTGTGAGCCTGCTTTAAACTGTACTGTTGGAGATGGTTTTGCTAGTTTAGTCTTTGGTGATATAGATAATTCTGAATCAGGCTGTTCCAATGCTGGATTTGGAAACTTTACTGATTTAAGTACTGATTTAGCTCAAGGTGACACCTATGATGTTACAATGACAACTGGTTATGGAAATCAATATGTAAGAGCGTGGATTGACTTTAACGATGATTATATCTATACTGCTGATGAGTTAGTTGTTGATAACTACATTATTGGTGAAGGACTATCTTCTGGTACACACGAAGGAACTACTCAATTTACTATCCCATCTGAGGCTACTTTGGGATCACATTTCATTCGATTTAAATCGAATTGGAATGCTGTAGTACCGGATGACCCTTGTGAAGCAACTACTTATGGTGAAACCGAGGAGTACACGGTGAACATAGTTGAGTCGCTTGGTATTTCTGATGTAGATCTTTTAAACCTTAGAATTTATCCTAATCCAGTTGATGGGAATACAGTAACTATTCTTTCATCTGTTTCAGGAAATAAATTTGTTGAGGTTTTTGACATCAACGGTAGAAAAGTAATTTCTACAACTATTTCTAATGATGATTTAGATGTATCTAACCTTGTAAGTGGTTTTTACACAACAAGAGTGACAATTGAAGGTAAGAGTAGTGTATCTAAATTGATTGTCAAATAAATTAAATTAACCAAATTTTAAAAAGGGTTTAGTTTTCTAAACCCTTTTTTTTATTTATTGTTTAATTTTACATTATGTTTTCTAAAGATATTTCTTTTATAATTCCCGTTTATAATAGACCTCAGGAAATTAACGAGCTACTAATTAGTTTTAACAACCTGTTAGGTTCCAAAGACTTTGAAATCGTAATTATTGAAGATGGTTCAGACTTACACTGCAAGGATATTGCAAATCTTTTTCAGGATAAATTAAATATTAGCTATTTTTTCAAAGATAATTCGGGTCCTGGGGATTCTAGAAATTATGGTATGAGAATAGCTAAAGGAAATTACTTTATTATTCTTGACTCGGACTGTATTCTTCCAAAAGATTATATGCTTAGTTTAATGAGTAATTTAAAAAACAATTATTACGATTGTTTTGGTGGAGTAGACGATTCTCACGAATCATTTAGCTATTTTCAAAAAGCTGTAAGTTTTTCAATGACATCTTTCATTACTACAGGACATATTAGAGGAGGGAATAAGTCTAAAAATTTCCAACCTAGAAGTTTTAATATGGGTATTTCAAAAGAGGCCTTCGATAAAAGTGGAGGTTTTGGCAAAATTCACCCAGGAGAAGATCCGGATTTATCTATTCGATTAAATAAACAAGGATTTAACACAGGATTGTATACTAGTGTTAAGGTTTTCCACAAAAGAAGAATATCAGTATCAAGTTTTTTTAAACAGGTTTATAAGTTTGGAGTTGCAAGATCAATTTTGAATAAATGGCATGAAAAAACAAGAAAAATTGCCTATTGGTTTCCGTTTTTTTTTACGATTTTATTTCTAACATCTATAGTCCTATACTTTTTTAAACTTGACAACATTTTATTATCTATTTTTCTTGCTTATTTTACCTTGATTTTCTTGTTATCGTCTATTAAAAATAATCCTATTGTAGGTCTTTTATCAATCCTTACAACTATTATTCAGTTTTTTGGATACGGATATGGGTTCTTTAAGTCATATTTAATGCTTAAATTATGTAGAGATAAAGAAATTGAAAGAATTTTTCCAAATATGTTTTTTAACTAAATAAATAATGAAGTTTTTTTCAAATAAAGGTAAATTAAACGTTTATATTTCATTCTTATTATTGGCAATTACTACATCCATCGTTGGTA
>CABWYN010000010.1 GCA_902509675.1 uncultured Bacteroidota bacterium
TACCATCAGTCGTGGCTGAAGCTGCAAAATTGATCGCAGTAGGATCAATACAAGTAACAGCATCACCGTTACCATCATAATAATTTCCAGTACTTACCACTGTACCGTCAGCGTCTACAATTCGCCATTCGTTTTCACCAGGATATGTTCCTGAGTAGTTGTAAGATGCTGAAACAACATCTCCAAAAGAAACATCAGCAGTAGAAACGGTAAGCCAGTCTGTACCTGATCCATCCTGAGTATAGTTCCCAACACTTGTACCATTGACTAAGAAGTCAATTGTGTTGCCGTTCCATGTATCCCCGTAGGTGTCTCTAATTTGTAAAGAAAAACTACAGTCAGATGAAGGATTAATAGATTCTGAAGCAAATAATATCTGTTGTATGTCCATTTCACCTGCAGAAGCAGTAGCGCCATCACCTGCATTTTCTACTAATTGAAACCACCAGCTAGCCTGAACTCCTGACCAATTTGTTAAAGCTGTCAAATCAATTTCTACAGTTTGAGCTTCAGCAGAATTAATAGCCATTTCTGATGTTGAAAATTCATTTCCACCACTTGGTGATACAAATGTCAATTTATTTTTAGGTGAATTATTTACAAGTGTAACTTGTACATACTTATAAGTATCTGCATCAACACTGTATAAACCTGATTGCTCTAGTTTTGGATATGGACTTTGAGCTGCGATATCCAAATGCAATTCACCAGCAACTGGCTGAGACATAGTTACCCCGTTTGCACTAGTAAACCCTTCTGAATCAGAAGTGTTGTCAAAGGTGTAATCTATTCTTGCAGTAGCAGGAATTGCCTCAACAATTTCAATATTATCTACAAAAATTTCACCTGAAAAAACATTTTGAGAATTTGAAGCAGACTCTTTAAATCTAAAATTGATAGTGCCTACTGTCCCAGACCAATTTGCATTGCCTGACATGTTAATGTAATGGGTTACAAAATCAGCGTCATTCGCACTAATTCCGTCAAAACTTGTAAAAGAATTTGACCCGTTAACGGTGGTAATTACCTGAACCCTAGTATTTCCTGTGGTGTTCTTAATTGTTAATGCTATATAGTTTCCGACAGAGGTATCTATCATTGCATCTGTATTTTTCATATTAGGATTTGCAGAGCCACCATTCCCATCATCATTTGGAGATGAAATCGTATACGTTGCGTACGTATCACCCGCAACTATATTGGAATAGTTAGATCCAACAAAATTTTCGTCAGTTCCGTTAAAGTCCCATGGGGGAGCAGTCTGAGAAAACATTGTGAAGTTAAAAGATAGCAATAAAGCTATAGCAATTGAGTAAAGTTTATTCATAGTAAATAGTTTTTTGGATTAATAATTTAATGATTTATTTTGAAATAGTTAAGTCGTCTAAGTAAAATTCTGTTCCCTTAGTCATATACCAGAATTTTACACCCTGATTATTACTATTTGATTTTAGATCGAAGGTGTGAGAGTATTTAGTCCAATCTTCAGTCAGTATAAAATCCTTTCCTTGATAACTACCTTGAACATCAGACTGAATGACTACTTTCATCTTTCCATTCCCCCCTTTATTCTTAGCGTGAAAGGTAATTGTGATTGCATCTCCTTCTTTACCCTTAAACTTTTGATTAAATTGTGAGCTTAGATGATAACCCTTGTCACCTAGCTGATGAGTTTCCACTTTGAGGGCCCTTTGACTGCCAGGGTTTGTATCAAAATCCTCAACCGAAAATGTAGCATCAGCACCATTACGTGTTACGCTATTCCACCACCAAAACTTACCCTCAGGGCTTACACCTTCCAAATTAGAATTCTTTAATTCAAATGTCTTTTGAGAAAATGAATCCGTGTAAAAAAATACCGCCATTAGAACTAGAGTAAATTTGATTGATTGTTTCATGTTTGATTGTTTTATGAATTATTATTATTGTTTTACTAATCTTAAGATTTTTAATTGTCCTGTATTTATGTCTTCAAGTCTTAAAAAATATAAGCCTGGTTCAAGACTTGAAATATTGACAGAAATCGAATTGCTTTCAAAATTATTTATACTGTCTATTTTATACTTTTTACCTAATATATTATATAAAGAAATATTTGAATTTGAATAAACATTATGAATATTAAGTATATCGTTAACAGGGTTTGGAGATAGAAATATATTTTTAATATCGTTTTCCGAAATGGAAAGAGGGTCAACTACAGTAACCTCAACCTGACTGGTTGTAGAATTTCCTGAGCTGTCAGAAGCTGTAAAAATAACCAAGTATAATCCAGTTGTTGATGTATCTATATTGTGAGAAATTTCATAGCTAACATTACCATCACAATTATCTGTTACTGTTGGAGGTTCGATATCATCTACATCAAAAGTCGAATTTATCTCATATTCATAATTGCACCCTGACCCTCCACAATCTGATAATTCCATTACAGGTGGGGTCGTATCATTTGCACATTCATTAATGGTAAACTCATATGCTCCAATATCAACAACATCTCCAAAGTTTTCAAAATCAACTGCTGGTGAGCCTTGAATAACAAGAGAAAAATCATCAATATAATAGTCAGCCCCAACACCTGCTTGAACAGGTGGTCCTTTTACATACAAAAATAAATTATCAGAAATGTCATGTGTAAAATCTGCAGTTAACAAAGTCCATTCTTGGTCTGAAGCTTCGACTGGCTCGGATAAACTATAATACTCATTTTCGTCAGTATCCTTAATTGTCAACTGAGTAGTTCCTGTTTCGCCTTCAGCTAACTTTACCCAAACATAAAATGTATATGTTTCGCCCTGATCCAATAAATTATTTAATACAATTCTAGGGCTATGCCAATTTGCTGTTCGATCTGTTGTAAAAAGACATCTATCACCCGATAATGATTCATCAGATGTGGTTTCGATTGTAGACCCAAATGCAGTCCATCCGCCAGTTGCATTTTCAAAACTTGTTGATGAAATAGCGCTACCCTGAACAGGTCTGGGGTTTCCGTTAATATCATGAGTTGGGCTGTAACTTGGATTGCCTGAATTTATCGCTGGTGAACTTTCTGTGATTGAAAAGTCTGTTCCCTCAATAGTCAATTCACCGTAAACAGTTTCTGGTGCTGACACAAAAAGAGGGTCGCTATTTATTAGATTATTGCTTTCGGTTGCTGGCCATGCATAAGTTCCATTAACAATTATATTGTCAACAGCTACTCTTGAGCCGTATACATTATTTAATTGCAAGGCTGAAAACTCATTGTCTCTAGTTACAATAATATTATTTACAACAGTGGTGTTCAAAACATGGTTAGCTTTAATACCTCCAACTTTTTGACCTCTGTGTGCTGGGTTTCCTTCAGCAACAGAAATATCTTGTATGATTTCATGAACCCCATTATAGTAAAGTGTATTGTTTTGATAAATTGCGGAAGCGGAGTGAGAATGGTCGAAATTAATCCCATTCTTTCCATTATTCAAACATAAATTATTTTCAAATAAGAAAGTCCCGTTATATCCAGGGTCACTACGAGTCACATATATTCCCTGACCGTCCCAAATAGATTGGAAGTTTGCAGTTCCATAATCCGGATTATTATTTCCTGAATTATCAGGTAATTGTGTTACATAAAAACGAATTCTATTCCAATTATTATAAACAATGTTGCCTCTAATAATCATTTTAATATCAGAAGTATTGTCTCCATTTTGAGCAATAGACTCAGCTAAAACAATAGCGCTTGAAGCAGAAGAAGTCCACCAGTTTGAATTATAAACTATATTATTTTCTATTAATATATGATCACTATCATTAAACCGAATGGCTGAACCACAGGTGTCATGAACAATATTATTTCTGATGATAATGTGATGATGAGCGCCATAGCCTCCCCAAATCCCTTTTCCTCCAAAATAAGAGTGGTTATAATTTGTAGAATCATCTTCATCTTCAGCCATCTCAATTTTATAATTTCTGTCTGCTTCTGCCATATCATAATCAATATTTTGAGCTGGACCTTCAACTTCAAAGCCCTCAATAATTATATAATTCATATTATTAGAAATAACGATACCGCCTCTTCCGTCAAATTGTATTTTAGGTGTATCACCAGGATAATTTCTTAATGTAATATATGCATCTTCAGTTCCCGATTTATTTATGGTAACTACATGCTGATTATTCATGTTCGTGCTGGTTGAAGGATCAACATTGCCGTAATTGTTATTTTGATAAACTCCATCCATAACATACACTGTTCCTCCAGCATTTACCATGGAGACTCCTTTGTTTATTGTTTTAAAAGGAGAATCAATTGTTCCTAAATTATTATCTGAACCGTTTGAATCTGAAATATAGTAATCTTGTGCGCACAGTATTTGTAAGCCAAAAGATAACATTATAGCTAAAAAATTTCTTTTCAATGTTAATTTCCTAATAGACATATTGATATAAATTTAGTCATTTTGAAATGGATCCTCATTAACAAAATCTCTCATTCTCTTTAGTTTAATTCTGTACTTAATTACCAGTTCTAAATTCTCTGGCAACTTAGAAATATCTTTGTTTTGTTTTTTATCATTCTTCATGTCATATAACATATTACCTAAATAATTTTTCCCTTGAAAAAACTCAGTATATGAATAGCTTTCATCTATCACAGCCTCCCCTTGTTTGTATCTAGTATAGATTTCATTTTTTATTATTGTATTTGGATTTTCAAGGACAGGTGTCAAGCTTTTACCCTGAATATAAGTTGGAGGGTCAATTCCTGCCAGCTCACACAAAGTTGGATATATGTCTACCAATTCTGTAAACGAATCTGAATTATCTGTGGTGCTATATTTTGAGGAAGATATAATAAGCGGAATTTGAACTGCCTCATAAAATGTACTGTGCTTACACCAAAATCCGTGTTCTCCTAAAAAATATCCGTGGTCACTCCATAAAACAATAGTTGTGTTTTCTCTCAATCCTGAATCTTCTAAGCCTTTGATTAAATTACCAATCATTGCATCCATATAACTTACACTAGCGTAATAACCATGAATTAAATCTCTAGAGAGATTATTGTCTAGCAAACCATTTTCTGGAATTCCTAAATAATTTTTTCTTAATTCTGCTGAATTATGCTGAGCTTCGATTGCAATTTCTGGAGAATTTATAGGCTGGTATGTATTGTCAGCAAGTTTAATCTCATTATGATCATACATGTCCCAATATTTTTTTGGTTGAATAAAAGGAAGGTGTGGAGAGACATATCCTATTGCCATAAAAAATGGTTTTCCATTTTGACTAAACTCTTTAAATTTATCAATAGCCTTTAATGTAATTTTTCCGTCATTATAGACATAGTCGTCTACATCTGGGTACTCAATGATTGGGTTTTTTTTACCATATTCACCAGTCTCAGCGTTATCTCTAAGTTTTATAGATTCGGGATCTTGAAAATCTGCCTGTTGAGCTCCATTGTCTTTTTCTGTCCAGTGCTCTTGAAAATCATCTTTATGGTGATAAATTTTTCCGTATGAAATGGTTTCATAACCGTTCTCTTTAAATATTTGGTTTAATGGAATAGCATTCGGAGCATCTACTGAGGCTCTTGTAGAAAAATCATTAAACCTTTTTTCACTCGGTCTTATACCGGTCATAATACTTGCTCTACTTGCTCCACATACAGCTATATTTGTAAAAGCATTATTGAATTGAACCCCCTCTGATGCAAGCTTATCCATATTGGGGGTAATCATTGTTTCATTTTCATAATTGTATGAATTCATGGTTGGTCTTAAGTCATCAATTGAAATAAACAATATGTTATGTTTTTTCTCAACTTGATCATTACATGACACAATAAATATTCCTAAAAAGATTAATAAAAATTTTTTCATTTTTAATTTAATTTGAGGTTATTTCTGATGCTTTGTAGCCGATTCGAATTGCTCTCGCTGCAATTTTTTGATCTTTATTAAGCTCTATTGGCTTATGGTATAGATCCCAGTTTTCTGTACCAATTTTATCGTCAATTTGAAATCCAATTGAGGCTCCATCTGTTGCGGAATTCAGCTCAAACTTTCCCTGGTTGTTAATGCTGAATATAACATTTTCTGTCACTGGCTGAATCATATTTGGCCAAAAAGATTTTACAATTTCGTTTTCAGGAATAAAGCCCTTGTCATCAATTTCTTTTTGCCATCTCTTTAGCTCAGATCTAAGTTGATCTATTTTTGATGAGTAAGAGGGATTATCTATTAAATTATCCACTTCATAAGGATCAAATTTAAGATCATAAAACTCCTCAACCGGTTTTGTTTTCATAAAAATATAAGCAGCATCACCTTGTAGTTTTCCTTTTGAATCCATCTCAATTAATTTTGAATTCATTGGTATTCTTTCTCTATATTTATTGCGATAGATCAAAGGTAATTCTGGCATAAAATTTTTAATATAAACATACCTTCCATCCAATACTGATCTCTGCATGTCTGTACTCTCATCAAACCTGTCAGCAGTTCCAAAAGCATATTTCCTTGGCTCTTGTTCATATCGCCCGGCGATTGCTTTACCATCATAATGATTGGGCGGCTTAATATTTAATAAGGACAAAACCGTTGGTCCTAAATCCATAAGTGATACGATTCTATCATCAACTTTTCCTGCATTTTTTTTATCAGGATATCTAATAATAAGTGGCACATTAAGCCCACTATTTCCTACTGCTCTTTTTTGCCTCAATAAATTACCCCCATGATCACTCCAAAACATAATGATTGTGTTTTCAAGGACTCCGTCTGACTCTAATTGATCCATTAATTCTCCAACTTTTCTATCCATAGCTTCAATGTTGGAATATTTTCTTGCGATATCCTTTCTGACCTCAGGAATGTCTGCAAAATAAGAAGGGATTATTACATCCTGTGGACTTACCGTTAATGGTTTATTACTTCTTTCCCATATCCTAGATTCATGAGTTAATAAAGTATTCCAAACATAAAAAAAGGGCATTCCATTTGGAGCATCTCTAAATGAAACCGTAGAAGATACTTCATCCCATGCGGTAAAGGGTGCGTTAAATTGGTAATCGCATTTAAAATTATTTGCACAATAATATCCTTCTTTCCTTAATATTTCAGTGAATGGCTTAACATGTGGCGGTGGGACAACCTCATATTCTGGTATGTTAAATCCAGCTTTGTCAATAACTCCAATATTCTTTTTGTGAGAAACTTCTTCTGGAGTTTTATAATTATGGTAATCTCCGGTTCTCATATTATTTGCCCCAAGTCTTGCAGAATACATCCCCGTAATAATTGAGAATCTGCTTGGTGCACAAACCCCAACAGTTGAGTATGCATTGGTATATCTAACTCCTTCAGATGCGAGTTTGTCTAAATTAGGTGTCTTAATAATTTGATTTCCATAAGATCCTAATATGGGCCCCATATCTTCGCAACTAATCCAAACAACATTTAGTGGTTTTTTAATTTTCTCTGAATGATTAGAGCAGGAAATCATAATTAAAAAAATGCAGAAATATATATATGTCTTAAGCATTTTAATAATGTAATTTAACATAATCTTCTTCCTTTAATTTACCCGTTAATTCTTCTGAAACTTTATTCCATTTTGAATTTTTATCTAGCGGATGTAGAGTTGGTTTTATAACTGATATTGGATTATCCAAGACAAAATCGTTTTGATTTTTCATCCATTTTTCTAAAACATCGGATAATCTATTTCTGTGCTGTGTGTAATCACTGTTGTTTATTAAATTGTTTTTTTGGTAAGGATCTTTTTTTAAATCATACAGTTCTTCATATGGGATATTCGGAAAAGATTCAGCAGCAATTTTAGCAAATTCATTTACCACTGGATTTTCCCCAAGATTTGAGTCAACTACTTCAATTGAATTAAAATTTCTGATTAATTTAAATCTCTTTCCCCTTACCATTCGAGAAGGAAATATTTTACATTCCCTAATATTTTGTTTTGTTGCAACGCCAAAAACATATTCATTGATTTGTTCATTACTACCCAATAAAGTTTTTAAAAAACTTTTTCCGTCAATACTATTGGGAATATCCGTTTTAGCAGCCTCTAGTAAAGTAGGCAGAACATCAACAAGAGTAAGTAAAGTATTTGATTTCATATTAGATTTAATTTTACCCGGCCATCTCACCACAAAAGGAACTTGAAGGCCTTGTTCAGACAGACCCCATTTTCCACTAAGACCATGATCAGACGCATAAAAAAACATCGAATTATCTTTATGTCCATGCCTGTCAACCATTTGTAAGACTTCCCCTAACTGATCATTGTCATCTTGAATGTTTTGATAATACCCTGGCTTATGATTACCAACATAACCAGGGTCATATGGCAATTTATATATGTCCTGTTTGCTATAATTAGTTGTTTTTGGATAGGGGCCATGTGGAAAATCTGAAGCAATAATTAAACAAAATGGTTTATTCACGTTTTTTAAATAATCGTCAATTTTTTCTAAGGGTAAATATCTGTTGTTTACCTTTGGAAAATAGTGGGTCCAATTAAAAACCTTGTTGGGCTTTACGTGACTTTTTCCTGCCAATACAACTTCATAGCCAGATTTTTTAAGTAAAGATGTGATACTTTTAATATCTGGCTTTACTCCAATATGATTTGCTAAACATCCATTTTTTACAGGATACATTCCAGTAAAAATTTGAGATCTACTAGGAGCGCAAATGGCCTGGCCGGTATAAAAATTGTCAAACTTAAGACCTTGACTAACAAGTAAATCAACATTTGAGGTTTCCACATTTGGATTTCCGTAAGACCCATAATCTAATTTATCTTGATCATCTGCTAAATAAAATATTATGTTTGGTTTTTCAGAAATATCATTGTTTAAATCGTCTTCATTAGCCAATAGACTAGTTAGTAAAACCCCAGATAAAAAGGCAATAAAATAAATAGATATTTTTGGTCTCATTCTTTAATTATTTTATGAATTACTTCTTTAAAATTATTTAAAGAATTGATTTTTATTAAGTATGTACCTTTTGCAAATGATGAGATATCTAATGTGTATTCGATTGAATCATTGATGTCAACTCCAGTTATTTTTGTGCCTTTTAAATCAAATAATTGAACTCTATAATTAGAGTGTTTTGGAAAAATTAAATTTATACGTCCGTGTGATGGATTGGGATATAATCTTACCTTGAATTCATTTTCATTTATTTGATTAAAATCACCATTTGAAAGTGATTCATCAATGTTAAAAACAAAAGATGTTAAAGAAAGTTCAGGCAAGGTTGTTATAAAATACCTGTCATAATAATTGATTTCTTGCGTTCCAAGGGATGTGAATTCTTCTGAATCGTTATTAGTAGTTAGAATTCGCTCTACCGAAATTGCACCAAGTGGAATATCCATCGAAAAGTCTTTTTCTTCGCCCTCGTTAAAAACTTGTAGTATGATTTTGGTATTGTCTTCTGAAATAAAAGCACCTGTATATATTTGATTGTCAGAGGAAGTATTTGATTGTATCAGACTATACCCTTTTTTGATAAGATTTGTAAAATGTTTAAATGTATAATACCTCTTTGGTAAAATAATTTCACCTACTGGAGTCCAGGCAACTAGACTAGAATATCCATCATTGTCCGCCTGCTCATAAAATAGGTGCATCATATACGCTGTCATTCCACCTTCATTAAACCCTCTTAACATCCACTTTATATAATTTGCTGCATCAGTCATTGACTGATCTGTACTGTTTAAGTTAGCTGATTCGGTAACCCAAACAGGTTTGTCATTTGATGCAATTTTTAATGCATTCCAATTTGCATTGTGATTTGCGTCTGCGTAGGTGTGCGTTCCTACCACATCAACCGCATTTTCAACCGCGCTGTTATTAAACATGCTATTTATGTAGTTTGTAGCTGATGTTGAAGAGTTTTGAGATTCTACTCTAAAACACTCTGGGGAAATAATCTTAATGTTATCTAGCCCTGAATTTGACAACCTAGCATTTAAGTTTATTAATATACTTGATAATTCTGAGGGTGTAGTATTCATGGACTCGTATGAAACCTCATAATCAGGCTCATTTGTAGGTGAAATTGCAGTGACTTCAATTCCATACCTAGACTCCATACCATTTAAAAATGCAACAAGAAATTCACTAAATTCTGATTCTCCTCCACTAATCAGAGTACCTCCACCATTATGTTGGCCGTTGGTTTTAAGCCAGGCTGGGGCGCTGTTACAGTTACCGATTACGTGATCAAATCCATTAACACTTAAGTTAAAAGCATTTTGTAAGGCTTCACCAATATATCTAGTTCTCCAACTATTTGGATCACTATCATATCTTGTCCAATCTAGTTGTGTTTCATCTAAGCTATAAGGATCATCATTATCATTTTCAGGCTCTAAGTCGTGATAAACAAAAAACCTAATCATGTTAACCTCAAGGTCATTAAAACAATATTGTTCAATCTGCTCTCTAAATGAGTCATTTAATACATAGAGATCCTCAGTTCTTCTTTTAATTCCCGCTCCAAAACCATCAATTGTTTGAAATTTAATGTCCGGATCAAAAGTAACCCTTTCACCTGGTGAGACACTAACCTCATCCAAAAAGTAGGTTACATCAGATTGCATGTACCAAAACCTAACTCTATTGTTATCGCTAGAATTTTCAACAGTGAAGGTGTGGGTATATCTTTTCCATTGATTGGTTACCCAAATATTTTGACCCTGATAACTTCCAGACACGTCAGATTGAAAAACCAATTTCATCTGCCTAGAATCTGCTCCAGAAATTTTAGCATAAAAAGTCACTGTATACTTTTGGCCTGCCAAAACTTGAAAAGGATATTCGCTTTTAGAGCTAACATGCCATCCGTTTGCCCCTAATGAATGTACTTCGCACTTCAAAGCCTTTGTACTACCCTGAACCAAATTATCTGTTTCAATTGAGTATGTTGCATCCCCACCCTCATTAGCTTGATGGCTCCAATATTGAAATTCATTGTTTTCAATATCCTCTAAGAAACCATTAGCAAGTGGAAGTTGGTTCTGGGAGGCAAGTGAAAGTATAGAAACACTCCAAAAAAATAATATCTTTTTTATCATCTTCACTAAGAATTACAAAAAATTTAGCCCGTATATAATTTCAAAATACGGGCTAAACAAAATTTAATCTAAATCTATTAATTCATTTGTGTTAATCTCTATCAAAGGAATTGGTAAAGACATCACTTGAGAAGGGTCTGTACTGAGTGTTAAATCAACAGACGGATTATGAATTGGATTATTATTGTGAAATAAAATTGTTCTGTTTAAAAAGTTGTCAAAACCTCTTCTTCTGTTGTTATGCGCATCTTCTCCTTCACCTAAAACCTCAAATCTGTACTCGTACATAATTGCTTCTCTAAATTCTTCTTGTGTTCCAAAATAAGCACCTTGAGGACTCATTCCAACTCTGCTCAGTAACTCGGTTACAAAACCTAATTGTTGTCCGTTATCTAATTCGTTTGAAATTTCAGCTAACATAATCAATAGTTCACCATATCTGTATATTATTAAGTTTTGATCTCCATATTGATTACTGTGTTGTGTGTCTTTTTCGGTAAACTTAAAAAAGTACGGGTGAGCTTTAGAAAAATTAGGTCTATTAGGATTTGAGGGGTAAACTGTTACAGTATTACCATTATCCGCTCTTTGATAAGAGTGTAAATAAGTTCCTTCTAATCTGGGGTCATTTGGATAAACTGATTCGTGATGGTTATATACGTCCGCATGTACACGTAACCAGCCAAAATGTTGTCCTAACTTATATTTCCAGGGGGTAAAATTTCTTCCCATTTGTGAGTTTGCTGCATCTTGACTTATTTGTAGTTCCCATATTGATTCAGAAGAGTTTTCATTGGTGTCAGTGAATAAACTTCCATAATCTGCAACTAAGCTATACTGACCGTAAACTTCAATAGCTTGCTCATAAGCTAGCTGCCAATAATCCAATTCAGTAAATCCGTCTGCTCTTAAATCTGGATTTGTAGCCAATGTCATATATACTTTAGCTAATAACATATTTGCTGCATACTGCTTTGGGTATCCGATGCCGCTTGAGCCATTTATTAAAGTCAATGCCATCTGAGCATCAGCAATAATTTGAGCATAAACATCTTTAGACGAAGTAGTAGCTAAATGTAAATTTTCATTGTTTGGAAGAGACAGCCAAAGCGGTACATCTCCCCAAAGCCTCGTTAATGAAAAATATGACCATGCTCTCACAAAATATGCCTGACCGGCTATGTCATTAAATCCAGATTCGTCTGAAGTTGTCGGTTCATTCACAGTTACAATGTTGTGTATTGCGCCATTACATCGAGCTATGGCAGAATATACTCCGCCCCACATAGCCTCTGTGTCTGCATCATAAGTGGGTTTTAAGGAGAATAGATTAGCGTTATTTATATTATTTACATTATTTCCGCCGTTTTTACCTGCGGTAAATAAACCTGAAAATCCATTGATAGCAAATATTCTTCTTTCCTGGGCATTGTAGCTAGTTAGGGCTTGATATATACCATCAAGCGCTCCCTTAGCTACACTTATATCTGAATATACCGCGTTAGAGTCTAAAAATATTGGGTCTTCGTCTAAATCACAGGAAGTGACAAAAAAACCAATTATTGATAATAATATTATTTTAAAATTTTTCATATTTAAAGAATTTAGTTTTTTAATTTTTTTTAAAACCCAACATTAAGTCCTACAACAAAAGTTCTTGCATTTGCTCTTCCATTCCAATCCACTCCATTTATAAGGCCGTTATATAAAAAGCTTGAAATTTCGGGATCGTATCCACTATAGTTTGTCCAAGTTATCAGATTTTGTCCTGCAATAAATAATTTTAAATTACTTATTGAGTCTATATTGTTAACATCAAAGTCGTATGCAATCGTTAAATTACTCAACCTCAAATAACTTCCGTCCTCAATGATTCTGTCAGTCATAGCTGGTTGGCCATTTGTGGAATATCCAATCCTGGGATAAACATTTGTTTGAGCATCAGGTCTCCATGCATTAAAATACGCATCAGGTGCAATATTCAAATAGGTTAATCCTTCAGCATTATTTAATTGTAATAAATTTCCGTTTGCTATGTCATTACCATAAACTCCGTTAAAAAGAATATTGGCTGAAAGCCTCTTGTAAGTTAAATTAAAATTAAAGCCATATATAAAATCTGGATTTGGATTTCCTATAAATGTTCTATCGCTTAGGTCAATAATTCCATCTCCATTTTGATCAATAATCTTTACATCACCAGGCGCCGCAAGGTTTCCAAAAACTTCTGGAAGGGCGTCTCCAGTTTGATAAATCCCGTCAGTTTCCAATCCATAAAATAAACTTGTTTCTTCACCTTCAACAAATACGTTGGCGGGGTATCTAAATAAATTACTTCTTGTTACTTCTGAACCAAAATAAAATCTTCTTTCCTCAGCAATTCCATCAACATAAAACTCGTCCAACGGCTGAGAAGAAAGATCTGTGATTTTGGTTTTATTAATTCCTATGTTTCCTCCAAATGACAGAGTCAAATCCTGATTAGAAATTAGGTCTGTGTTTAATGAAAGCTCAATACCTTTATTGGTGATTTCGCCTTTGTTAACCAAAATACTTTGAAACCCAGAAGACGTTGGAATACTAGCTCTTTGAAGTAAATCTTTGGTAGTCTTTTCATAAACATCAAGAGTTCCTGTGATTTTTTGATTCTTTGTGGCAAAGTCAGCACCGAAATTTAATTGCTCTGTTGTTTCCCAAGTCAAATCTGGGTTTGCTACATTCTGCAGTGCAATTGGAACATTTGTGCCTCCATCGGCATTTCCATAAAGATTAGCTGAGGCTCCATAATTTGAAAGAGTTCCATACGATCCTATTCCGTGATTTCCTATTTGACCCCAACCACCTCTTAGCTTAAGTTCTTCAAATAATTTTAGGTCATTATTTTGATGAACATTCCATGCTAGAGCAAAGGATGGGAAAAAACCATACCTATTATTTTGTGCAAACTTTGAAACACCGTCTCTTCTAAAAGTAGCTGTTAAAATATATGTGTTATCATATGTGTAATTAACCCTTCCAAGTAGAGAAAAAATTTGTTGATCACCCTTTATAAAAGTTAGAGGTCTGGTTACAACTTGACCAAAGGCTGGATTTTGAGTTGTAAACTGAGTAGTGACAAAATCCTCAACTGCATAAATATTATTATTAACTTTTCTAACATCATAAGTCACCCCTAAAACACTATTAATTCGGTGTTTTCTTTTTAGTGTTCTGTTAAACCTTAAAAAGTTGTTTACCTGAAATGAGGAATTATTAAGACCTGTGATTTGCAGAGAGCCATTGGCATTATTTCCTTGCCATGTAGTTGTTCCAAAAAATCTTCTTCTTTCTTTTGTCCTAATATTTCCACCAATTTTTACCTGATATCTAAGGCCTTGGACGGGCAATTTATATGTTAGTGCAAGATTTCCAATATATCTACTTTCCTTTGAAATATCTTCAAAATCATTAATCCATGAATAGGGGTTAGAAATATCTAAATCTTCACCAAAGTCTTCAAATTCTTCGGTAATTATGGGTCTAAATGAAATAACCTGTTTGATAAAACTCTGATTTGAACCCCCTAATAAATCTCCGCTTTCTGCAAAATTAGTAGAGCTCAAATATCCACTCATTCTGGCCTCTAAAATTAACTTGTCATTTAGATCTTGATTAAAATTGATTCTCATATCTCCACTTTTAAACGACGAGGTGGGAACAATTCCCTGCTGATCATCAAATCCGGCAGATATATAATAATTTCCGTTGTCCGTTCCTCCTGAAACCGAGCCTCCAACTTTTCTGCTTATGCCACTTCTGTAAATCTCATCTTGCCAGTGATAGGATTGAGCTGGTGTTTCTAAAACTGTTCCGTCTTCATCAATACTATAAATAGCATAATCATCGTCAATAAAAAATCTAGGGTTAAGACCGTTTCCAGCATTTACTTCATTTACATAAGCCGCATAACCATAGGGGTCAAGAACATCATATTTCTTTGAAATGACACGAACAGAGGTATTCGAAAATGCTTCTATATTCACTTTACCACTCTTACCTTTTTTTGTTGTTATAACCACAACACCGTTTGCGCCCCTAGATCCGTAAATGGCAGTGGCAGATGCATCTTTTAAAACCTGAATACTCTCAATATCTCTGGGGTTGATTCCATTTAATCCGTTTTGACTTTCTTGTCCAATATTACCAACGCCGGCAGGCAATACATCTTCACCAGCAGAGGAAATAATTACGCCATCTACCACATACAAAGGTTCATTATTACCCCTTAAACTATTTGTTCCTCTAATTTTTACACTAATCCCAGACCCCGGATTTCCTCCGTTTTGTACCACTTGCACACCTGCTGCTCTTCCCTGAAGCAATTGATCTATAGAGTTAGACTGGTTTGCAACTTCTTCTTCAACTTTCACAGATGATAAAGATCCTGTAAGATCCTTTTTTAGTACAGATCCATATCCTATAACCACAACTTCCTCTAGTTGCTCTAGGTCTGGAAGCATCATTATACTCATTGTTTCTGTAGAGGAAACATCCGCTTCCTGGGTTGAATAGCCTAGGTATGAGAAAATTAACACTTTAGGCTTATCTGACGGAATTGTTATAGAATAATTTCCGTCAAAATCACTAAGCGCACCAATGTTTGAATTTTCAACTGTGATATTTACACCAACTAGCGGTATATTATTTTCATCGTTAACGGTTCCCGAAATCGTTTTCGTCTGTGTAAAAGCGAAAATTGGAAACAAAACAAATACTAAAAGTAGTTTTTTCATGAATAGTTAGTTTCAAATTATTAAAAAACTAAATATAGCACTCTATCATCTTTTTTAAAACAAATTTGTAAAAAATGAACGTTGTTTTTAGTAGAACCTCAAAACTAATAGAAAATCATTAGTAAATTCTCAAAATTGAAGCTTAAAAATATACTTTTAAAAAATATTTGATAAATTTTATTTGTCATTAAACTCTACATGTTTTTTTTGCTATGTGTGCATAGTATTTAATATATTTGTGAAAAATCTGAAAATGAAAAATTTTATTTCCCTGCTAATTCTTTTTTGCGTAGCTTCTATTAATGCTCAAATCTTACTACCTGTAGATTTTGAAAATGACCAAGTCCTAATTGAAGATATAGTTAATTTTGACGGAGGAACGGGCTCTGTCGTTTCTAATCCTCAAATTGACGATAACAACCCTAGCGAGCAAGTGGGTGTTATAACCAGAGAGGGGGGGGAAATCTGGGCGGGTAGCTATATCGAGCTTGATAATTATTTAGATTTTTCTACAAATACTCATATTTCAATGAGTGTTTATACTCCAATTTCTGGGCTAACAGTTAAATTTAAATTAGAAGGAGATAATGGCGCACAAACCGAGCGTGATGCTTATTCAACCCAGTCAAATGATTGGGAAACTCTTACTTGGAGTTTTGCAGGAGAACCCTCAAACACTTATAATAAACTTGTTTTGATGTTTGATTTTGGTAATGTTGGTGATGGTGGTGAAAATTCAACCTTTTACTTTGACAATATTAATTCTTTTGACCCGTCTGGGGGCCTAAATCAAATTGATTTGCCAGTTACCTTTGAAGATCCAGAAGTTTACTATACGGTAATTGACTTTGAAGGCAATGGGCCATCAACAATTGTTGAAGAAGGGGGTAATCACTATGTTCAGGTTATAAAAAACGATGAGTCTGGCACCTCTGCTGGAGTAACAATTGGAACCGAAGAAGGATTTGCAACTAATATCCCAGTTACAAGTAGTGATACCAAAATGTATGCTCACGTTTATGTGGAGGGAACCACACAAATTGGTATACCTGTTCGGTTTAAGATTGAAAACTCTAATGACCCAACTCAATCTGTAGAAACTGAAGTATTTACATCTGTTGCGGGTGAATGGGAGGTTTTAGAATTTGATTTTAGCAATGAAGCATCTGGGACAGCCGCACTAAACACAAGTTATCCATTTAACATGGCTTCAATATTTTTTAATTTTGGTACCACAGGCGATAATGAAACTATTTATCGACTTGATAATATATCCTTTGGATCGCCAATATCTTTAAGTATCAATGATAATATTTCTACATCTTACAGGCTTTATCCTAATCCAGTTGTTGACAAAATAAATATAATTGGAATTGACGGAACAGAAAGAGTTACCGTTACAGATATTTTAGGAAAAGAACTGTTTAAAGGTCTAGGGATTCAAGAAATAAACTTATCAAATTATGGCAAGGGCAGTTATTTCATAACCTTATCCAAGGAGAATAAAAGCCATACATTTAAGATTATTAAAAAATAATTTGATGCGTAATTTTTGGAATCCAAATAATTATGATAAGTTATTTAATCTTGCTGTTTTTTTGATTATTCTGGGCGGGATACTTTCTATTATCGAATTACTAACTGAAAATAGTGGTTCAATATTTATGTCAGGAGTTGTTCTACTTGTTTTACTGGCTATTTTTAAATCTCGATTTAGCTAAATTATTTTCTAAGTGAAGTTGGATTCGCTAAATCAGTCGTTACATAAGCGTCTGGGTTTACTGATCTTATTATTGATAGGACTTTACTAAGCTTTCTTCTAGGTACAATACACCACGAAATTATAACAGCGCCGTCTCTACCTTTTGCTTTAATGTCGGTAACCATAAATCCCCTTTCTCTAAGAGGCTTACTAATATTAGCTGATTTAGACGGAGTAAAGACCCTAACCACAGCACTTCCAAGGCCAATAAATTTTTCTAATTGTATCCCTAAAAGAGTACCTCCTGCAAAACCAAATGCATAGGCGGCAATTAAAAACGGATCGTTAATGTCTTTGATTACTTGGGAAACCGCAAGGATCCAAATTGCTGACTCAATTAATCCTATGAATGCTCCAAGTACAGGTTTTTTTGTTACCACTAACGCCCTAACCGTGGTTAAAGATTGGTCAATAAGTCTAAGGACAAAAATTAATAACGCAGATAAAAAAAGATTCATTTTTTAAATTTCTAAATTGTATTATCTAAAATTAGATGATTTTATAAAGCTTTTAATTTTAAATTTGTTTTTTTATTCACTTAGTTATGATACGGGCTGGAAATATTTCTGACATTGATACCATTTTAAATATTACAAAGTCCTGTGCAGCTCACATGATTCAAAATGGCATCTATCAATGGAATGAACATTATCCAAATAAAAGCTCATTTGTCAATGATGCAGAAAACAACGATCTATATGTTGATGTTGAAAATGAAGAAATAATTGCCTGTATTTCCCTTTGCGTTAAAATGGATGAGGTTTATATGCCTATAACTTGGAAAACTAAAAATCAGAATAATTTATATATTCATCGGTTGGCAGTTCATCCTGATTTTCAAAAGAAAGGAGTTGGGAAAAATTTAATGGATTTTGCAGAAAACTACGCTAGGGAAAAACTGTACAAATCCATAAGGTTAGATACATTTTCAAAGAACAAAAGAAATTTAAAATTTTATGAATCAAGGGGGTATCATCGATTGGAAAGCATATATTTTCCAAAGCAAAGTGAGTTTCCTTTTTATTGCTATGAATTAATACTTTGACAAAATCTATAAAAACTTCTGACATCCAAAAACTAGCAATTCCTGCATTAATTTCAGGTATTGCTGAACCAATTTTATCGATAACCGATACAATTATTGTAGGTAATATTGCAGAAAATGCAACCATATCTCTTGGTGCTGTTGGTATTGTTGGAAGTTTTATTTCTATGCTAATATGGGTTTTTGGTCAAACAAGAAGCGTTATTGCTTCAATTATTGCTCAAGCGGTTGGGAAAAAAAATTTAAAAGAAGTTCAATCCCTACCTGCTCAGGGTATTTTAATCATTATTTCTAGTAGCATATTAATTATATTTCTTACCTACTTTAACTCTGAAAGTTTGTTTAGATTCTACAATGCAAGCGGAAAACTTCTGCAATTTTGTGTTGATTATTTTAATATTCGGGTTTGGGGACTCCCTTTTACATTGCTAACCATCGGAATATTTGGAATATTCCGAGGGTTACAAAACACTTATTATCCTATGATAATAGCAATTGTAGGTACCTTGATAAATATTGTGTTAGATGTCATTTTTGTTTACGGGGTTGATGGCGTTATAAACCCCATGTATATAAAAGGGGCGGCATATGCTAGCCTGATAGCTCAAATAATAATGGCTGCTCTTGCTGTTATTTTATTATATAAAAAGACCAACATAAAATTGTCAATTACGTTTCCGTTTAATCCTAAGATTAAATCCTTTCTCGGGATGTTTGGAAACCTGGTAATTAGAACCGCTTCGCTAAATGTAACTTTATATTTCTGTAATGCTTTTTCAACAAAGTATGGAGATGAATTTATAGCAGCCTACACGATAGCAATAAATCTTTGGTTTCTGGTAGCATTTATTATTGACGGATATTCGAGTGCAGGAACTATTTTATCGGGGAAATTATATGGTGAGAAGTCATATAAAGTATTGATGGAATTCGGAAATAATCTAACTAAAATTGGAGTTAAGATTGGTTTTATTATGTCAGTTGTTGGCTTTATTTTTTACTATCCCCTTGGCAGAATTTTTAATAATGACCCTGTTGTTTTACAAGAGTTTTATAATATTTTTTGGATTGTGCTTGCAATGCTTCCTCTTTGCTCAATTGCGTTTATTTTTGACGGCATTTATAAGGGGTTGGGCTGGATGAAAGATTTAAGAAATGTATTACTCTTCTCAACCTTTATAATATTTGTTCCTTTTGTTCTTCTTTTTGATTACTATGAATTGGGGCTTCATGGGGTATTTTATGCATTTACACTTTGGATTCTAGCAAGGTCAATTCCGTTGATAATTAAATTCAAAAAAACATTTAATAAGCTTTCATAAAAAATGTACATTTGAAGCTCAATAAAAACAGAGATGGCAAAAATTAGAATCACTAAAAAATTTAGATTTGAAGCTGCTCATGCCTTATATGGATACAATGGGAAATGCAAAAATATCCACGGGCATAATTACAAATTATTTGTCACTGTAATTGGTCATCCGATCGCTGATCCAACAAACGTAAAATTTGGAATGGTTATGGATTTTGATGACCTAAAAAAGATTGTTAATTCTGAAATAATTGAAGAGTTTGATCACTCTGTAATATTTAATAAAAATTCACCACATATTGAGTTGGCCAACGAATTAATTAAAAACGATCATAAAGTAGTCTTAGCTGATTATCAGCCTACAATTGAAGAGATGATTGTTGATTTTGCAAAAAGAATTTCTTCAAAGCTTCCTTCTCAAATTAAACTTCACTCACTTAAATTAGAAGAAACCGAAACTTCTTATTCTGAGTGGTTTGCTGCTGACAATTAATCTTTTGCATATCTTTGACCTAAGAAGTCATGAAAGTAACGGAAGGAAAAAAAATATATTTTGCGTCTGACAACCACTTAGGTATCCCTAATGCTAAGTCTAGCTTAATCCGTGAAAAGAAATTTGTAAAATGGTTAGATACAATTAAAGTCGATGCGCATTCAATTTATCTTTTAGGTGACTTATTTGATTTTTGGTTCGAATATAAAACGGTAGTGCCTAAAGGCTTTACTAGGGTTTTGGGGAAAATTGCTGAAATAGCAGATTCTGGAATTCCAATTTATTTCTTTACCGGTAATCATGACATGTGGGTAAGAGATTACTTTCAGTCAGAACTTGGGGTAAAAGTAATCACTAAGCCTCAACAATTTGAGATTAACGAAAAGAGTTTTTTCATTGGTCATGGCGATGGTTTAGGCCCTGGAGACACTTCGTATAAGTTGATGAAAAAATTTGTTACCAACAATAGGTTGTTCAAATGGATGTTTCGTTGGGTACACCCTGATATTGGCGTATGGTTGGGTCAATTTCTGTCTAAGGAGAAAAAAATTATGTCTGCAAAAAAAGATATAGGAGATGTTGAAAATCAATGGTTAACTCAGTACTGTAGAAAAAAACTAGAATCCAATAATTACAATTATTTCTTATTTGGTCATTCGCATATACCAGTTGAATTAGAGCTGAACTCTGAGTCTAAGTACATTAACCTTGGGGATTGGATTACCCATTTTACATATGCCGAGTTTGACGGAAATGAACTGACACTTAAAACCTATAGGGGCTAATACCTCTGAATTTTTCTTTTAAAATCTTTGTCCTCTTTTCTTCCATAATACATATTGCCTATCAAGGACATAGCCTCTTCAATAATTTCATCAGGAATATTGGATTCAATTGGAAATACCAAGCCATTCATACTTATTAACTCATTTTTGTCACTATCAAGATCGATTGCGGTAGCATAATAAAATCTGAGCACATAATCTAAAGTATAATCACTCTCTTTATATTTTTTTTTAAAAACTAAAGAGTCTTTAATTGTAGTTTTTAGAACTCTAAACCCTTTTTCCATTTTATTATTTTTAACATAGACTTTCATTTCTGGAATATCTTGTGCAAAAGAGCTCTGTATAAAAAGCCAAATAAACAAAACAATATATCTCATTAGAAGGTAGTTTTAATTGATAAGATAAATTGTCTTAGAGAAGCAGGCTCATAAAATCTATTTCCAAATGCATTAGTCCTAATATTATCATAGTACTTTTCATCAAATAAATTTCTTACATGCAAGCCAACATCTAACAAAAACCCTTTAAAATTAATTTTCTTTCTCAAAGCTATATTTGACAACAAATAAGAAGGAACTTTAACTTCATTGCTGTTGTCCGCAAACATTGAATTTACATATTTTAAATCCACTTTTAAATCATAATTTTTATAACCATAAAGCCACTCAAGTATAAAATTAGATTTTGGAATTCCAGCAAGATTACCACTTAGTCCTTGATTTTCAAATTCATATCTAGCTTGTGTATATGAAACCTTAAATATTCCTGGTTTGCCTAAATTATAACTTGCCTCTATTTCTGCACCAACTCTTTTTGAAGTACCTATATTTCTATAAAAATTCATTCCTTCAAAACCCTGCAATTCATAGCGGACTATTTCATCTTTTGTGTCAATATAAAAAGCAGTTAGGCTATATGAAAGATCTTGTGACTGTTTTCTAAAGCCTAAATCAAATCCTGAAGAGGTCATTGGAGATAAATCTTCATTGAAACCTGTCCCATTTGGGTTTGCTGAAAGCTCACTCAACGATGGAGTTTCATAGGCGTAGCCATAATTAATATAAAGTTCTGAGTTTTTATTTAAATTATAAATAAATCCAAGATTGGGTGAAACAGCGCTAAGCGATTTTGAGTAATCAATATATTGCTGGTCTATCCCAATATCGATCATATAATCATCAGATGAAATTTCATGTTTATCATATCTAAGCCCAGCTTGAATACTATATTTTGATTTGTTGTATGAACCCAAAGCAAAAGCTCCCAAAGACTTAAATGATTCAATTTGATCAAGTGTTTTCCCCCCTTTTTCACCCTCATTATTTTCAAACCTTCTTCTATCATCCGTCTGATTCTGAATTGATGTACCTATCATCCACTCAAAGTTTTTAGAACGGTTTTTTAAACTAAATTCTGCGCCAGAAAAATCTCTATTTAGCTCTACGTAGCCTCCGTATGTGAATGGCAGTAATCCTACGAAGTCACGATCACTATAATATATATTAGAATTTACTTGACCTATTTTAGTATTCCAATCTAAAACCAACCCTGTTTGCAATTGCTTTACAGATTCTTGAGAGTTATAAAGTACATTTCGGTCTCTGGCCTGAGATCTATTTTCGTCAACTGATTCAATTGTCAATCCTCCCGGATCAAATGCATATGGACTGTCAAAATAAAGTATATTAAATTTCAAATTCATGTTTTGTGTTTTCCTTGCATGATTAAAAAATAGTGACTTATTTAAGTAGCTACTGTGATCTCTATAACCATCACTCTCTTGCTGAGATACGTTTATAATTGTTGAAGAATTGCCTTTTGAAGTTGAATAAGTTCCTTGATTTACTTTGTGTCCATAATTGCCTGTTGATGTTCCTACTGATATTTTTTCCGTAAGCACAGAAAATGTATTAATAGTCACCACACCACCAGAAGCATTCCCGTACCTTGTGGAAGATAGGCTTTTCAAAACTTCGATATTTTCAATAAGCTCGAAAGGAATATTATCAACTTGTGATTGGCCGTCCGGAGTGGTTAGTGGAATTCCATCAAGAATAATTTTAACACCTCTTATTCCAAAAGCTGACCTTGATCCGAAACCCCTTATTGACATTCTATTATCTTGTGCTTGATTCTCACTGTTTGTAATCCAAAGGCCTGCAGAAAAATCAATGGCGTCCTGGAAATTTACAGGCCTGATTTCACTTTCATTGAAAGAAATTTCTGAAACTGTTAGGGCGGGGTTATTCTGACTAATCAAGGTGCTCTTTAAAAAAACCTGGTCAAGACTTAAGGTGTCTGACGCAAATACTGAAGTACTTAAAAAACTCAGAACAGTGGTTAAAAAAACAGGTGATTTATTTATTTTCATTCATGTCTTTTGTTAAATCTAATTTTCTGAATGTAGGAAATTTAAAAGCTGTAAAACCAACGGTCAAAATTGTCATAACTCCTCCGAAAACCACCGCCGGTACAGTGCCCATTAATTTTGCTGTTGCCCCGCTTTCAAATGCTCCAAGCTCGTTTGACGACCCAACAAATATTGAATTCACAGAAGCTACTCTTCCTCTAAACTCGTCTGGTGTTTTTAATTGTAAAATTGTTTGGCGTATAATCATTGAAACTCCGTCTGTCAATCCATACATAAATAGCGCAAATACAGAAAGCCAAAAAATATCAGAAACCCCAAATACTATTATTGAAATTCCAAAACAGAATATTGCAAACAATAATTTCTTTCCTGCATTTACTGTAAGCGGAATATGTGCCGAAGCGATCATCATCAGGACAGAACCTACCGCTGGTGCTGCCCTTAATATTCCAAAACCTTCAGATCCTACATTTAATATATCTTGTGCGTATATTGGAAGTAGAGCGATAGCTCCCCCAAATAATACCGCAACCATATCTAGAGTTAAGGCGACTAAAATAGATTTTGTTTTATACACAAAATTTAAACCTGCCTTTAAGCTTTGAAGTATTGGCTCTCCAATTTTTGGATTAAGAATTGGTTTTTTCTTAATAAATCCTATTAGAAAAAGGCCAACGATTATTGTTGCCAGTACTATTCCCATAGAATTATGAACGCCAATCCATGCTATTGAAAACCCTGCAAATGCAGGTCCTAATACAACAGCTAATTGCCAGGTAGAGCTGCTCCAAGTGGCTGCATTCGGATAAACTCTTTTTGGGACAATTAGAGCGACAAGTGAAAAAATAGTAGGGCCAATAAAAGCTCTGATAAAGCCCCCAAGAAAAACCAGTATGTATATTCCTGTTAAAACTTGAGAATTCTCATAATTGTCATATACGTATGGGCTTGTGATAAAATAATACCCAATGGCTACAAGCAAAAATGCGGTTATACATTGTACAAAAAGCATCTTCTTTTCACGCTGATCTACAATATGACCGGCAAACAATGCGGTTGATATTGCAGGGATAACTTCTACTAGCCCGATCAACCCAAGGGAAAGTGGATCCTTGGTAAGGCTGTATACCTCCCATTCCACAATGATAAATTGCATTGACCAACCAAATACAAGAATAAATCTTATTACAAGAAAAAAATTAAACTCCTTGAATCGGAGTGCTGCGTATGGATCTAGTTTTTCTTTCAAACTATTTAGTTAATTCTTTAGCTTGACTAATCAAAAATTCTGCCTCTTTTTTCATTTCGGGTAATTTTACATGCACGTAGTCACTATAATTTGGGTGAAGCACAAGCAAATTCATTGAACTTATTTTTTTATCATAATAATTTTCAAGAATAGATTTATATACATTTTGCTGAAGGGCGTACCTATTAAAGCTGTTATCTGCAATGTGTGAAAGTTTATCAAATCCATAGTTAAAGTCTTTTAATATGACCTGACTGTTTTTATCAACCAATTTTGATGTTCTTTTCCAATCAAAAATAAAAAGATCTCCATTTTCTTTTTCGTAAACCATGTCAACTGTGCCGGCCAAAGAAAAACTCTCATCAAAGATCCTCCACTCTGTCCTATATGGTTTTAATTTTTTGTATTTATGATGAAAGTTTTTAAAATACTCAAACTCCTCAGGATAATTATCATGAAATTTAGAATTGTAAAAATCTTCTATTTTTTCATGTAATATTGTCCCCTTTGTGGCTGCATTAATTCTTTTTGTTTCCCACCCGTTTAAAATCTCTTGTATAGTTTCTTGCAGTATTTCTGAGTCAAAGTCAATATGGTCCTCATTTAATTTTTGAATTGCCTTGCGCTTCGCCCAATAGTCAGCATCAAATTCAGGAAAAAACTTATCTATAATTTCTGTAACCGAAAATTTGGTTTTTTTACCATCCACATAATAATCATGATTAGCCTCATCGAAACTAATCTTTTTATCATTTATATGTCTATTAATTTCAGCTAACAACTCTAATTGTATTTTACTTCTGTTTTTACCTTTGAGAAGCCTCTAAACATCTCCATTACACCACAGTATCTTGTTACAGACAAATCGACGGCTTTTTCAATTTTTTCTTTATCCAATTGCTGTCCAAAAAAATGATATTCAACAGTAACCTCATTATAAAATCTAGGGTGTCCATCAGTTAAAGAAGCTGTTGTGTTTATTTTAAAGTCTTCTAATTCAACCCTCATTTTTTTAAGTATTGCAACAACATCTAGCCCAGAACAAACTGCAAGCGAGCCTAGCATTATTGCCTTTGGCGAAGCTATTTTTTCTTCTCCCTCAGTGCTTGTTCCTAGAATAGTTGAAACCCCATTTGGGTTAATACACTCAAACTCTGTAGTTCCCTTTTTCCAGTGTGTAATAACTGTATTTGTATCCATGTTTTTTATTTTGGTGAAAGAACAATTACAAATTCTCCTTTCGGTTTAGTTTTTTCAAAATGTTCAATTGAATCTTTAATCGTACCCCTAAATGTTTCTTCAAATAATTTTGTCAACTCCCTTGATATGCTTATTTGACTTTCATCGTTAAAGTATTTTGAAAAATCCTTTAACGTTTTTAATATCCTATGGGGAGACTCGTAAAACACCATTGTCTTTGTTTGATCAGATAATTCTTTCAATCGTTTAGTTCTTCCTTTTTTAACAGGTAAAAAGCCTTCAAAGCTGAATCGGTCAGTAGGTAGTCCAGAAGAAACCAAAGCCGGCACAAAAGCTGTTGGGCCGGGCAAACATTCGACCTCTAAATCATTCTTTATGCATTCTCGAACAAGCAAAAACCCAGGATCAGAAATTCCCGGAGTGCCTGCATCAGAAATTAATACAATTTCGCGGTTATCTCTAAGCTTTTTGATTATAGATTCCAGTTTTTTATGCTCGTTGTGCATATGAAAAGATTCTACAACTGTATCAATATTATAGTGCTTTAATAGTTTTGATGAAGTTCTTGTATCCTCAGCTAATATAAGATCTACCGATTTTAGAACTTCAATTGATCTTAAAGTGATGTCTCCTAAATTTCCAATTGGTGTTGATACGATGAATAGCTTGCTCATTAAAAAATCTTTAAATTAAGTCTGTGTTCGGTTAATATCAGCTTGGTTTTTACTAAATTTATCTGATTTAAAATAATATTCAGTAAAGGTATCAACTTTTTAAATTTACGAAATGTTTCTTGAAAATACTTTAAACTTTAACAAACAAACGGGATGGATTGAGGTTGTATGCGGTTCTATGTTTTCCGGAAAAACAGAAGAACTTATTAGAAGAATGCGTCGTGCCCAATATGCCAATTTGGATATAATTATTTTCAAACCCAAAATTGACACTCGAGACAAAAAAGATAAAGTTGTCTCTCATGATGATTCAGAAATTGAGTGTGAAACCATTAAAAAAGCTGCTGACATTTATAAAAGGGTAAAAAATTATAGAGTTGTTGGAGTTGATGAGGCGCAATTTTTTGATGATGAGATTGTAGATGTTTGTAATGCTTTAGCTAATAACGGTGTGAGAGTAATTGTTGCGGGGCTTGATATGGATTATAAGGGAGTTCCCTTCAAAAACATGGCTAATCTAATGGCAACTGCTGAGTATGTTACGAAAGTTCATGCAATATGTCCAAAAACAGGTGGGCTTGCTCAGTACAGTTACAGAAAAGCAAAAAGTAAGAAAAGAATTCTTGTGGGAAAAGGCGATGAATATATGCCTCTGAGCCGAGCCGCTTATTTTAAAAAATCAAATAAAAAAGAAAAAAAATCAAAGTGAATGGAGGCTGAAAATATTTCAGATAAAAAAATAAGAGATTGAAAAAAACTGTGTTAGAAATTGATCTTAAAGCTCTTGAGCACAACTTTACATTAATTGCTTCCAAATTAAAACCTGAAACTAAATTCATGGCAGTAGTTAAAGCCAATGGCTATGGATCAGATAGCGTTGCGGTTGCAAAAAAACTGATTTCTTTAGGGGTTGATTACTTTGCTGTTGCCTTTGCAGATGAAGGGGTTAGGCTTAGAGAGTCGGGAATAAAAACCCCAATATTAGTTTTACTTCCTCAAGTTGAATCCATTAAAAAAATTATAAAATATAAACTTGAGCCTAGTTTATACTCTTTTTATTTTCTTGAAAAATTCATTTCATTTCTTGATTTAAATTCTATTGATTCTTTTGACTGTCACTTTAAAATTAATAGTGGATTAAACAGGGTTGGATTTAATGATGGGCAAGTTAAAAAAGCAATCAAAAAAATCATAAGTTCTGGGAAAATCAAACTGCTTAGCCTGTATTCTCACCTGGCTGCTAGCGAGGATTTAAACGAAAGGAATTTTACTATTTCACAAATAAACCTTTTTAAAAAAATAACTTCACACATAAAATCAAAGCTGACTTATACCCCCCTGTTACACATGTCAAACACCTCTGGTATTTTAAATTACCCCGAATGCGAATTTGATATGGTAAGGGCTGGTATTGGGATATATGGGTGCAGTAATATGTTAATCAAAGAGTTAAAAGCTGTTCACTCATTAAAGTCGATAATTTCTCAAGTCATTGAAGCGAGAGAAGGAGACTCAATCGGCTATAATCGATCATTTATATGCAAAGAAGATACAAAAATTGGAGTTGTTCCTTTGGGGCACGCCGACGGAATTAGCAGAGAGTTTTCAAAAAATGGCCAGGTATATATTATGGGTAAAAAATCTAACATAATTGGAAATATATGTATGGATGTTTTTATGGTGAACTTAAAGGGTATTGACGCGGCTGAGGGCGATGAAGTAATACTTTTTGATAAACAAAATAATGCTGAGAATTTTGCACTTACTGTAGGCACAATTTCCTATGAAGTTTTAACCAATTTATCATCTAGAATTGAAAGAAAGATTATTAACTAACAATTGGATTAAACTCTATTTTTTATTTAAGAGCTCTCTATTAAAAAACCTTAATTAATTTTTATTACACGTTTTGTTGAGGTTGAATTTTGATCAGACACTTTTATTATATAAACGCCTTCTGAATACATGCTCATATCGATTTTTGAAATGTTAAAGTCTTGATAGAGCTTCTGACCTGTTAAGGAATAAATTTCAACATTGTATTTTTCTGAACGCCCGCTTATGTTAAGAATATGATTCACTGGGTTTGGATAAATTTTTATCGAATCGAATTCTATATTTTGAGGGCTGGAAAGGTTTGAATTATTAGGTGCATTAGGGCTTCCAAAGTCGTTAATACAGTCCCAATTTTCCGCATTATAGTTGTCCAAATTAGGGTTAATTAATTCAAGTGTATAGCCTGTACCGTCAGCACACGAAGGCCAGTCCGAAATGTTTTCAAAGCAATTTGCTAATACATTTTCCCCTTCAAGGGTGTCTCCAAATTCTCCAAATGAAATTAAATCTCCAACACCATCAATAATTTCCCAAGACACTTCTGAAGACCAAGATCCATCAGTCCAAGCAAGTTCTATTGTTGCTCCGTGCATTATTTCAAATTGTATACTTGCCGAAGCCCCATCATCAAAAGTTGCTTGGGAGTATATAGTTTGGCCGTCGGCAATAATATCTACTGCGTTTCCTTGCCATCCATCGCCATAGGAATCTATCATGTTTAAAGTATGATTACAATCAGAGCTATAATCCTCAATATCATAATAAACTTCATCTATAAGTTTACTTGTTGAATTAAATAGTCTTACTGCATCAGAGCCGCCAAGACCAAACCCTAACTCGCCTATAAATGGAATTCCTGGATAAGCATTGCTAAAGTCTGATTCATTCTTAACAACTACTAAAAACCCTTCTGGCTCAATTACTGTTGATTGAGGAATATTATAAACATGATTGTTATTGTCGTCTTTGATTTGCCAATTTGATAAGTCAATAGCATATGATTTTGGATTATATAATTCTAGCCAGTCATTTGGGCTAAAGTCTTCGTCAGATCTATAATTAATCTCATTTATTATAACTGATTCAATTTCGATTCGAACTGAATCCTCAAAAGAACATATTTCTTGTGAGTCGTTTACCACAATATTATAAAGTCCAGACGGCAATTCAGTAAAGAAATTGTCTTCATAGAAATTTTGCCCCCCATCAATACTGTATTGATAAGGGCCAACTCCCGAGCTAGGAATTATCGTTATGCTTCCATCAGTTGAAATACTAGATGGAACTCCGATAACTTCAAAGTCTACGGATGTTAAGCTACAAGATTCAATTGTAACATTTTGCTCAAATATACACGCGCCGGCAGATCCAATTATTGAAACATTGTAATCTCCTGCTGATAAATCTGCAAAACCACTTGTTTCAAAAAATGACTGCCCTCCATCAATACTATATTGGAATGGGCCAACACCAGACGATACAGCAATTGAGATATAACCATCTTCAGACTCTTCAGAGCTTGTGTTGGTGACGTCAATTTCAGCTAAAATTTCACATGCATTTTCGTCTAAACAAAATGTTTCCTGTGTGAAATTTTCGAAAGCTCCATTATTCTCAAAAATCATATTGCCGCTTGAATCAAGCATCATGAAGTCGCCTTCTCCATAGCCACAACAAATTCCATCACCATATGAGTCAAAGAAATCTAGCGTAAAACAAGATTCGTAATTGACACAAATTTCTTCAGTATAATACTCACTATCTGAATTTAAAGAGCCTGCAGAAATAACTTCATTTGTATTATTATCATATAATTTCCAAGAGGTTTCCTCTGGATAATCATCCGGGTTAATAATAAAAGTAATTGTGTCATAAGACGACTCAAGTGATGTTGTGGTTGAAACATTGTTGTTGATTGTATTCTGATCATTTTGGGTGTTAACAGAAAATAAATCAAATGTTATTTCATTTGATTCTTGAAGGTTTTGATCTATGATTATTGTTATAATTTCTTGATCTAAATAAGGAATATCGGCAAGTGTGTAACTTTCAAAAGATGATAAGCCGTTAACCTGAATCTCCATTTCAACTTCGTTTATTATCTCGTCTCCGAGATTTGAAATAATTAAATCAATTTCGACTATTTCGTCACATAAGACTCTAACATTGTCAATTTCTAAAGCTCCGTCAAACTGCAGTATATTGCTTATTGTGGTTGTCAGCGAATCATTATTCTCATACACATCATCGGGGTGACTAACATTAACCGTAACATCATAATCGCCGTTATTTGATAAATCTATAGGCACTGAAAATTGAAAATCGGATTCATTAAAAGGCTGAATTGTTTCTGAAATGGTAATTGTTTCAAGTGTTTGTTCGTTTAATATAAGTTCAATATCAAATTCACTCATATCGTTTAAACCATTATTTGAAATTGTAACGGTAACCAGTTCATCATCGCTAAGACCAGACGATGTTACCGGATTAGTAATTCCTTCAACAGCCAAATCATAATCGCCAACTATATCTGCCCAAAAAGAAACCCATGGTCGAGCTTGCTTAATAGCTAATTGATTTTGAGCTGTTACTTTGTATTCAATGTCCATAGCAAAGTCCTCTTGACCGGCAACATCATAAAGAATTGCAAATTCATCATGAATTACAGTCAAGTAGTCTCGCATTTGATCTAAATACTCTTCATCCATTATTAGCTCGCCAGCATTGACCAGGTTTGAGAGTCGAAGAACTAGATAGCCTCCAGATTGAGACGGGTCTCTGTATAGTAAAATTTCTTCTGGAACAGAATTTGGATCAGGATTCGTAATTAATGATTCTCCAACCTGAGTGTTCAAGTAGAATGTCTCTTCTGTTTCGTAAATGGGATCAATACTAATTCCCACTCCATTTGATTGCTCCTGCTGAAAATTGGGGTGACAAAGTAAACCCATAGCTGCAGTGAAATGATCAATTCTATAAAAATCTCTTTCCTCATAAGCTCTAAAATTCCACATACTAGCGTATACTTGTTTTACAGATTTTGAAATATGCCCCTCGTCTGGGTATTGGGTTTTAGATGTGTACAAACCTGCTCCACTAAAACCCGGCAGATCTTCATTATTTGTGCTAGATCTGACCCTAACAGCTGTTCCCTCGGGGAAACCGTCATGCATTGCTTGCAAGTCATCTAACATCCACTGAGGCATTGGTGCATCTTTGATCGCTGTTCTTAGCATTTCCAAACGACTAACCCTAAAATTGATATCATTTTGAAAGCTTGGATTGTCAATGATTGTTTGAACTTCCTCATAAAAATTATTAAACTGCATGAATTCATCATAATAATAAAATGGTATACCGAATCCGTTGGGAATGGTGCCGTTGGGAAATTCAAAAGTCCGCATCGTTGAAACATTAGAACATTTTGCTCCAAATGCTGTTGACATTTCAAAATCAATTTCGTCTAGCGGTAATATCTCAGTAAAGCTTAGATCACGAATCGGAAACTGAGGTTCAGATGGCCTTATGTTTTCATACCAATCATTGACTTCATCAAGAGTGGCTTCTCTAATCTCATAACTGTCGTTCTCTACCTTATAATATATATATCCGTTCAAAAGATTTGCTATTTCATTTATTGACAAGGGATCCGCTATGTATGCATTAGGAACATTGTCTTGGATGGCACGAAGATTTACGTGAGATAGTGGGGTTTGAATGACTGATGTAATTATTCCGCCAACCCTTGGCAATGAGTTTGGAAGGGCGTCGTAAAGAACTATGTCTCTACTCCCAGGGGTCTCACTAAGATTTTCCATGTGTCTGAAAAAACCGTATCCTTCTGACAAATGAAAGGGTATGTAGTTTACCTCCGCGAAAACATCAGTTTCTAAAACCACATCAAATCTAGAGTCTACAAATTGATCTGCATAATTATTAATGTGATTGTTTTCATCTGCCTGACCAATAAAATGATTCATATTGTTTTGTAAAAAAGGCATGCTTGCTACCAACAATTCATAGGTTCTCTGCGTATTTTCAAAATTATATGCATCCCCAAAAGAAAAATTAAATGAATATGTCCCTATAATCCCGTTTGGCATAATAGTATTTGGGTTAAAAACAATCTCACCTGACGCATCATCACCTGTGACTGTAGCGTCTATTCCATTCCAAAAGCTAGCATGAATTGTGTAGGTATTGCTGTTTATAAAATAAACTTTTGGCTCAGGTGTATCTCTATCCAAAATTCCAAACTTAACATAAAGCTGATCATCTAAAAATGGAGCCCAACTAACATTATTAACTGTAGCCAATTCCATAAATGTATCAGCATCAGGAATAGATGTTGCCCCGTCAATAAAATCAATTGCGCCGGCATTATTGAAAGGTGAGTCGGTTGGCATATTATTAAATTCTGTAATGTCGTCAATTCCATCACCATCATAATCGTCAGGATCATTGACATTATGCTCTGTGATAGAATAGTTTTCTAGCGGATATGCTTGTGACGGCTCCGAGATGATCATAGTACCGTTTACTCCAATTGTTAGGGATGATGCCCAATTAAATTCTGAGTTGTGCTGAGCATGAAGAACGTAGTATTTACCTTGCTGACCCTGGATCGACAACTGAACTTGTCCAAGGTTATTAACGGAATAGTTGTCAATCGTCACATTTTGGGCAAAACAAAAAATTTGACAAAAAAATAAAAAAATAGCTGTTAGTAAATAGTTCTTCATTTTATCAAGAGTATTTACAATATATCATATTATTTGCAATTAAAGCTTGTCTCGATCAGAAATAGTTCCTTTTTATCCTTGGTAATAACGATCTTATAAATACGATTATAAATGCTTTCATCAAATGGACCCATCACTTGTTCAGTCAATAATCCAGCCAGGACAGGTGTTGTATTACTGTGGCCAACAACTAAAGTATTTTGTTTTGAATTTATCAATAATTCTGAAAAAGATTTGAGATCGCTTGAATCATAATATTGTATTTCAAGAATCTTAGCTAATGCTATTGGCATAACCGTGTTTTTTGTTCTTGAATAGTTGGTGCTATAAATCTTCTCTATTTCGGTTTCTTGAAACAAATCTTTGAAAAAATCTGATCTTTTCACTCCACATTTTGTCAAAGGTGGGTTAGTTTGATTTTCTGATAGAAGATCTTTTTCAGCATGTCTTATTAAATATATTGTAAAGTCTTCATTATTCGTTTGGGCGATTAAATAATTAAAGCCTAGAGGTATTAAAAGGGTTAAAAGAGTTAAAATTGATGCTGTCCTTTTCATAACACTGGGTAATAATAAATGTATAAAAAACATTATCGTTTATGTTTCAAAAAGTACTTTTAACTTTTTGAAACATTATATATAACATCTCTCTTTTTTAAGTAGTCGTTTATAGCTTCAAAATGTTCACCCAGAAATTCTGGCGGTGAAATTCCGGTTCTCATGAACTTTTTTTCTAAAATAAGGTTTGCAACCGCCGTGCAGGTAAAACCAGTGGTCCTGGCCATTGATATTGTGTTGTTTTGAAACCTGTCAAGAAGCGTGTAAGTATATTGTACCTCATTATCTTTCTCCATTCCTGTAATTTTAATTCGCATTACCGTGAAGTCTTCATCTCCTTCTTTCATTTGCCACTTTGGAAATAAAAGTTTTGCTGTAAGATCAATTGGTCTTATTTTATTGCCGTCAATTTCCAACGGCTCGTAGGAGAAATATCCGCATTCACGCAATACCTTTAAATACTCTACACACCCTGGGTACCTTAAGGTTTTCTCAATCATATTAGGAACATGGCTCATGGTTTCTATTAGTGTTCTCAGCCCGTCTGAGTTCCAGCTTTCAAGAGTTCCTATTTCATCAAATTCAACCAGTTCTGTGTCAGAAAGAGCCTCTTTTGTTATTAGAGATTTATTAAGAACATATCGTGCAGGCCTTATATATTCTTCAATAACATCAATTGGTGAAAAAACAGCCTGATATTCAAATGGCCATTCTCGTTTTTTAGGCAATCCCCCAACCAGACACTCATAATTTTCAATTGTCATGGTTTTGTCATGATGTGCAAAAATTATATTTCCCATTCCCGGCGCAACACCACAATCCATAACAGCAACAACATTGTTATCTTTTGCTAATTGATCTAATTCGAAAGGGTCTTCTGGATAAAATGATATGTCTACAATGTTTTTTTTTGCCAATATCACCTTCTTCATAGTTTGGTACCCCATAAATCCTGGAAGAGCTCCGACTACTAAATCACAGTCCTTGATTACCTCATTCAAAACCGAAGAGCAGGAGACATCTTTGCATAACCTGATAACTTTTGAAGACCCTAGTTTATCCAGATTTTCTTTTGAAATATCAACAGAAGTCACTTTGTGTCTGTGAGAAAGATCTTGAGCCATTACCCTTCCTACTAGTCCACAACCTAAAACAACAATTTTTTTCATACTAGTTTTCCATTGAAAAATCTTCCATAAACTTAGTTGTATAATTTCCCTCAAGATAATCTTTGCTTTCCATGAGCTTTCTGTGAAACGGAATAGTTGTTTTGATGCCTTCAATCACAAATTCATCTAACGCCCTTTTCATTTTATCAATTGCCTCCTGTCTTGTTTGGGCGGTTGTTATAAGTTTTGCGATCATCGAATCATAATTAGGAGGTATTGTATACCCTGAGTAAACGTGAGTGTCTATTCTAATTCCATGCCCTCCAGGTAAATGAAGGTTGGTAATTTTTCCTGGTGAAGGTCTAAAATTATTGTAGGGGTCTTCAGCATTAATCCTGCATTCAACCGAGTGTAATTGAGGCAAGTAATTTTTTCCTGAAATTTTTTGGCCACTAGCAACTAAAATTTGTTCTCTTATCAAATCATAATCTATGACTTGCTCCGTTATCGGATGCTCAACTTGAATTCTTGTATTCATTTCCATGAAGTAAAAATTTCTGTTTTTATCCACAAGAAATTCAACTGTACCTACGCCTTCATATTTAATATATTCTGCTGCTTTTACAGCGGCCTTACCCATTTTTTCCCTCAATTTATCAGTCATAAAGGGGGACGGAACTTCCTCTGTTAGCTTTTGATGTCTTCTTTGAATAGAACAATCTCTTTCTGATAAATGGCAAGCTTTTCCTTTGGAATCGCCAACAATTTGAATTTCAATATGTCTTGGCTCTTCGATTAATTTTTCCATGTACATATCATCATTGGCAAACGCTGCTTTAGACTCAACTCTTGCTGAGTTCCATGCATCTTCTAGTTGACTTTCTTCCCAAACGGCTCTCATTCCTTTTCCTCCACCTCCAGCACTAGCTTTTAACATGACAGGGTATCCTACTTTTTTTGCTAACTTTTTACAGTGGTCAAAAGATTCAATAATCCCTTGACTTCCAGGAACACAAGGAACTCCAGCCTCAATCATAGTTGCTTTTGCTGTGGCTTTATCTCCCATTTTGTTAATCATTTCAGGGGATGCACCTATGAACTTTATCCCGTGTTCTTCGCAAATCTTTGAAAATTTAGAATTCTCTGAAAGGAATCCATAACCTGGATGAATGGCGTCTGCATTTGTAATTTCAGCAGCAGCAATAATATTAGAAATTCTCAAATAAGAATCTGAGCTAGGTGCTGGGCCTATACAAACAGCTTCATCAGCAAACTTAACGTGTATACTTTCTGCATCGGCAGTTGAGTAAACTGCTACTGTTTGTATACCCATTTCTTTACATGTTCTAATGACACGCAGGGCAATTTCACCTCTATTGGCAATTAAAATCTTTTTAAACATAATTATAATATAATTAAGAAGGGTCTACTAAAAATAAGGGCTGGTCGAATTCAACAGGGCTTGAATCGTCAACAAGAATCTTTACAATCTTTCCTGAAACTTCAGACTCAATATCATTAAAAAGCTTCATGGCTTCAATAACACAAAGGACAGAGCCTTCTGAAATAACATCGCCGACCTCAACAAAGGAGGGTTTATCTGGCGAAGGCTTACGATAAAAAGTTCCAATTATAGGCGATTTGACAGTGATTAAATTAGAATCCTCATCAGCGCTTGTGATATTATCATCAGCGGGGACGGCTTGCTGGGATGGGATCGTTGGAATAACGGTTTGAGCAGGCAAAACAACAGGCTCGTGTACAACAACTGGAGACTGGCCACCTGTGGTTTTGATGGTGATTTTAACATCTTCCATCTCAAGACTAACTTCACTTGCACCAGATTTAGCAACGAACTTAATAAGGTTTTGAATTTCTTTTATTTTCATAGGTTAAAGTAATTTGATCAAAAATCTAAACTTTTTTGGCAAAAAGCAACAAAAAACATTAAAAATGGCCCAAAAAGTTATAAAAAGCGGCAAAAATTAGCTAAAAAAGGTAAGATTATAAAATTTGAGTAAGGAAAGTAATAATGAGAATAACATAATTAGCATAAATTCATCAAATTGTAGGCAAAATTGATTAAAATGAGAAATTATGTTGTAAAAAAGCATAAAAACTTAATCT